>NZ_AUAR01000008.1 GCF_000428825.1 Desulfomicrobium escambiense DSM 10707
CTGCGATAGCCCAGACGGCCCTCTGTGCGCTCACCCTTGGATGCTCCAAGGGCTGCGTCCATCTCGGCCTCCAACGTTTGCTGGACAACCGCACGCACGAGTTCCTTCAAAACATCCTGTTCGCCTTCAAGAAGCCCTTTCAGTTCAGACGACGATAGAATAGAATTCTTCCTGACCATGGCAGACTCCTCCCGGAGTTGTGGATTGGTGGTACAACCCACACATGCCATGGTCTTTCTTTTTGCTGAAGATCCCGCACACTACCTTTTAATCCTCTTGGAATTGCTCTTCCCCCGTCAACGTAGCTCCACACGTCCCGGTATTGGGGCGTCAAGTCGAACAGACCTCCACGGCTTACGGACCGTCTTCGCCCAGCCCATCGGAAACAAGATTTGTTGGACTGCATCAGCCCAGCGTTTCGTTACATCGAAAGCCTGGCTCAGCTCCTCATATACCTTCTGTTGCTCGGGGTTGGATTTGTCGTAAATCGTCCTCTTCCATTTGTTCAGCAGCTTGAAATGGTCACTGGTAAAATAATCCGCCATGCTTTTATATCCCCTCGATATCAATCCCATGTTCCGCCAGCCAAGCCTTGCGCTGCGCATAGTCGGGCATTGCCCGCTCAACGCGCAGCCAAAAGGCCGCGGTGTGGTGGGCCTCGTGCAGATGGGCCATCTCGTGCACGACCACGTATTCCGCGATACGGGCCGGCAGCAGGATGCTCTTCCAATGGAAGTACAGCCAGTCGCCCTTGCCGCAGGAGCCCCAGCGATACCCGAGATCCTGCACCTTGATGCCGACGGGCATCACCTCCATGCGCGACCGGTACTCGGCCACGCGGCCCGACAGCCATACCCGGGCCCTTTCGCTGTACCAGCGGATGAAATGCTCGCGTGCGCCTTCCTGCGCATCGCGCCGCAATGCAAAGCGGCCATTCGCCAGTTTCAAGGGCGTGTTCTGGTCCTCGACCAGTTTCAGCCGATAGCTGCGCCCCAAATACAAAAACCCCTCGCCGCCGACGAACTCTTTACGCGGCACCTGGCGCTGCAAACGCTCCTTTTCGGCCAACTTCGTATACACCCAAAAGCGCTTTTCAGTGACGAAATCACGCAACTGGGCGATGCCGACGTCAGGCGGCGCGCTCAGAATCAGCTCACCGGTTCGTTCCACCGTGATTTGCATGGTCCGGCGGCGGGCGCTGCGGCGTAGCGCGAAGCGCAGATCGTCCACTTGGATATAGCTCTCGGCCGAGGCAGAGGGACTATCCGTTTGATGGTCGACAGATTTCAAAGGCACCGACATGGCGTTACACCTGCACCAGTTTATCGTGGTTGGCGCGGGCCTGTTCCATCAACTTGTCCGCGAGAACGCCCGCCTTGTCGGTATCCACCAGAGGCGGCCGCAGGCGCATCACGTGTTCGAACAGCTGCGTGTTCAGGTTTTCCTGCGCCGCACGTTTGTAGGGGCTCCAGATGTCGCGGTTGTCCTGCAGTTCCTGCGCAATCAGGTCCACCAACTCGACCGTCACATCCTTCAATCGCAACAGTTCCGCAGGCGTCGGCGTCTGCCCGGCGCACACCACGTCCAGAACGGTGCGCAGGAAGGACGCGTACTGCTCGGGCAAATCGCCCGGCGTATCGGCGCTGCCGGCTTTGCCCGTGCGCAGTTCGTCGATGATCTTCTGCAATTGCGAGATCACCTCGTTCCACTGCTCGCCCAAGGTCTTGAGGATGTCGTTCAGGCGTTCGGAAAGCTTGCGGTACAATACGGGGTCTTCGTCCAGGTGCTTGCGAATGTGCGAGCGAATCGCGTGCTCCATCTCGGAAGCCTTGGCGCGGTCGTTCGCGGCGCGCGCGACATGCGTGTCAAACTCGGCATCGGTCAGCTGGATCGGCGGAATCTTGGGGTCGATACCCAAGGAGATCACATGGTCGTCGATCAGCTTGCGCACCTTGGCGCCGACATCCTTGCCCAGCACCGGCGTGTCTTTGTAGCGGTTGCGGGCGCGGGCGTAGATGTAGGCCAGACGCTTGGCGTCGCCCGAGTAGGGCAGGCCCTCGGGACGCGGCAGCACCGTGTCCAGCGATCCCAAAAACGCCTTGAGCTTGACGGAAAATTCGGCGCGCAGCTTCTCGCTGCCCAAGGCCTCAACGCAGGCTTCGGTGTCATCCAGCGACTCGATACCGAGCCTTCGGAACAGGTCCACCACGCGCAGATGCCGGGCGCGCAGCACCGGCACCTCGTCCTTCAGGCTGGCCAGCGAACCCTCCACGTCCTCGGCGGAGTACGCGGCCAGCGCCTCCTTCAAATGCCGGGCCACACCATAGTAATCCACCACGATGCCGCAGCGCTTGCCGAAGCCGGTCCGGTTGACGCGGGCAATGGCCTGCAGCAGCTCGGCCTCGCGGATCGGGCGGTCCAGGTACATCACGCCTTCGATCGGCGCATCAAAACCGGTGAGCAGCATCGATTTCACGACCAGAAAAGTCAGCGGATCGGTCTTTTCCGGCTTGGCGTGAAACAGCGGCTTCTTGAAACGCTTGATCAATTGCTCGTGCGCCGCGCCGTCCGTCCAGCGCTTCCAGGCCGGGTCGTCGTTGTTGCTGCCCGAAATGACGGGCGCGAACTCGATGCGGGCCAGGGTGTCGCGATAGCGCCAGGCCTGCACCACCGCCTGCACCTTGGCCGGTCGTTGACACAAGGCCTCGTCATCCAGCCCCTTGTCTTCCGGCGGCAGCGCCTGCGCTTCAGCAAGCAGCTCGTCGCGGGCCTGCTTCAAGGCCTCGAAATAGCGGATCGCCGCCAGACGGCTGTACGCCACCACCTGCGCCTTGTAGCCGTTGGGGAGGATATTGGTGACGTAATGGCGGATGATGTCACGGGCCTTGTCGGCGATGAGCGCCGGGGCATCGAAGATATGGCCCTTGGTGGCGTACTTTTTCTTGATCGCCTCCAGTTCCTCGGGCGTGTGCTGGCGGAAGAGGTCCTCGAACAACTCGTCCAGGCTGGCCCCGTCCCTGATCGCCCCGGAGGCCGTGCGGCCCTCGTACAACACCGGCACGGTGGCGCCGTCGGCCTCGGACTCCTTGATGGTGTAGCGGTCGATGAACTCGCCGAAAATCTCATGGGTGCGCTTCTTCTCGCCCATGATGATCGGCGTGCCGGTAAAGCCGATGCGCGCGCAGTTGGGCAGGCCAGCCAGCAGGTTGGCGTGCAGGTCCCCCGCCTGGGTGCGGTGGGCCTCGTCCACGAGCACGAGGATGCTCTCGTCCTCGTTCAGCACCTCGAACTTCTCGTTGGCCGCATAGGCGGCTTTCGGCTCCTCCAGCCTTGGCAGATCGTCCACGGTCAACGGCGCTTCGCCAACAGTGTCGGTGTCACGATATTTCTGGATGGTGGCGAAGATCAGCCCTGGCCCCTTGCGGCGCGCCAGGGCCTTGATGCCCGCCGTGCTGTCGGCCACCTCGACCGCTTCGCCGGTCAGGGTGGCGGTGACGGACAACTGACCCTGCAAGTCCTTGCGATCGGTGACGACGATGACCTTGAAGCGCCGCAGGTCCGCGTCCCCGCGCATCTTGCGTACCAGAAACACCATGGTCAGGCTCTTGCCCGAGCCCTGGGTGTGCCAGATGATGCCGCCGCGCGTATCGTACTCGCCGTGCTGCAATCGCGTCCGGCCGGTCTTGAGCCGGGCAATGGCCCGATTCACCGCCCGGTACTGCTGGTAGCGGCACACAGCCTTGATGGTCTGCCCACCCGCCTGCATGAACAGCACGAAATTCTTGATCACATCCAGCAGGTGCGCGGGTGCGAGCAGCCCGGCGATCAGGCGTTCCTGCTCGGACAGGGCGGGCTTGCCCAGAGCTTGCGTCACCTCGATCTCGCTGCCGGTGCCATCAGGGCCGACCACCGTTTTCCACTGGCCGTAGTGCTCGAAGGCCGCGCCCACGCACCCCACCCGCGCCTCGTCAAAACTGGTGGCCACAAGCAGCTGGTTGGTGGCGAACAACGGCTCGCTGCCCTCGTTGTCGTCGACCTCGAAGGCGGCCTTGCGCTGGTTGCTGTAGCGACGCAGCTGGTCAACGGCCTCGGCCAGGGGTTCGGGCGTGGATGGGCTCTTGCACTCCACCACGACCAGGGGGATGCCGTTCACCAGCAGCACAAGGTCGGGCACGATGAAGGCCTTGCCGCTGTTGAAGCCTGGAGGGCAATCGACGCGGTACTGGTTGATGACGGTGAAGCGGTTGTTGGCCGGAGTCTCCCAGTCGATGTAGCGGATGGTCTGCCCCCGCCCCCCGATCCAGCCGGGCAGGCCTTCAACGGTCAAGCCACGAATCAACAGGCCGGTGGCCTTTTCGTTGGCCTCCATCAGCTTGTGCGTGCCCAGGCGGGTGATGGCCGCCACGGCCTCGGACAGTCGCGCATCGTCCAGCCAAGGCTCGCCGTCGGGGCCGGGGTTCAGCGCGCGCAGTTGTCCGCGCAGGACATCCTCCTGAATCACCTCGGCAAAGCCGGTTCGGCCCGTGACCGCCGGGTCGTCCAGACTGCCCTCGATGTGCCCCCAGCCCAGCGTTTGCAGCTGGGCCACGAAAGGCTTTTCGACATCGTCAAGTTCCCAGCCCATCAGCACTCCTTCCCCGGTATTGCATCCGGCAGTCGGCCCAGTTCCTGTTTGATATGAATCTCCAGCACACTGCGCGACCAGCCGTGTTCAGTGGTCCGCAGTGCAAAGGCCAGACGCAGGCCAGGGGTTTTCAGCTTGGTCGAGAGCACCGGATCGTGCCCCCAGGACAATTGTCCAAAAGGCTGTTGGACAATTGCTTCGGCTGTCCATTCGACATAGCCAATGAGTGGATGGGGCAAGGAAAGGGGGCGTTCGGTCATTCGGCAGCCTCCAGCAGTGGAGTAACACGGACGCGGCCGGTGAGGAGGTCGTCCATTAGGCTGATTTTTTGCAGAAGTAGATTAGCACGCAGTGCTGATTCGCTGCGGATACTTTCGTCGATGCTTGCCATCCGCTTGACTGCTTCCAATTGTTCTTCAGGCTGCGGGAGCGCAAACGAGAGCGCAGCAATCTGTGCAGAGTTAATTCCCTCACGCGTCCCTCGTCCCTTCACTTGATCCACTTGGGACTTGGTATTGTCGGAATTGAAAACCGCATAAAGATAAGAAGGATGACACCTCGCTTTGTCGACAGCCACCCGAATAATGTGGTAGTTGATGACAGCTCCATCTGCGCGCGCGTCCGCTAGCGCATTGCGGCCTGTTGTTGCTCCTTGTCGCGCAAACAACAGGTCGCCCTCCTGAATAAGGTACTTCGCAAGCGAGTTAGCCTTGTGCTGTGTGACATACTGTGTGTCACTCCAATCAATGAAGCCTGACTGGACGTTTCCAATTCGCAGTACAGGCACGCCTTCGGGTCTAAAATCACTCTGGCCGAGATCTGCACCAAAGGGTCCAGTGAGGATGCTCTGACGGTCTTCGGGGGCTACATCCAACACGCCCCGCAGCTCCCAGGTCTTCGGAATCAAACCCACCCGCGAGGTCTTGTAGAGATGCGGCGCCTCGGCCTGGGGTGGGCGCAGTTCGCCGTTGGCGTCGATGCCGCGCGTCAGCAGGTCGTGCAACAGGCCCTGCTTGACGGCCTTGAGCTTGGCGATAATCGCCTCGGTTTCGTGGATGGCGGTGTCGAGGGTGTCGAGAATTTTGGCGAGGGTCGATTGCTCGTCGGGGTCAAAGTTGGCAACAAGAAACTCGTCGAAAAACGAGCGTGGGACACGTTGCTGCCCCGCAGAACCGACCATCTGCCCCTCCGCTGCGTGCCTGAATTTCCTCCACTGTGTAAGGTGGAAAACAAACCGCTGCGCGTTTCCTGGCCTTGCCCGTAGCACGTGGAACTCGGTGCTCCCGAACCCGAGACCGTTCTCAAGGCCGAGAGCGTGAGCGCCTTTGCCGTTCTCCATACACGGAGTAATCTTCGCAACAAGAATGTCTCCTTCATTGAATGCAGTGAATCCGGCAGCAATCGATCTGAGCGGACGAATTTGCTTGAACGTCCAATGTCCTGACTCGGAAACATCTCCCATCGGAATGAATGAAACCGCGTCCTTACCAGAGAGGTTTCTCGGAATCCGAACGGTTGGATTGACCTCGGCAATCGACGAGAGGGGCAAGTCACACATACCCCACGCCCCTCAAAACCCCCTGCAACACCTTCGCCGCCTCATCCCGCTCCCCCTCGATCTCCGTCACCCGCACCCGGTACGTGTTCCACCAGTTCGCTAAGGCCGCCACTTTTCGGTTCGAGTTCATTGCGCTCCCTCCAGTTCGTGCAAGGCCCGGCTCAAGAAGGCGCTCATGTCCTCTGGCCGAGGCAGTTCAACCTGATAGCGTGACACGAACAGGCTGTCCGAAAGACCGGCCAAGGCGTAGCGCAGCAATTCGTCATTCTTGGCTGTGCAGAGCAGGAGGCCTATGGGCGGCTGGTCGCCCGGAGTCATGGCGTTTTCCCGGTACCAGCCGACATAGCTGTTCAATTGCCCCAGATGTTCGTGGCGGAAGTGGTCGGTCTTGAGTTCGACCAGGACATGGCATTTGAGAATGCGGTGATAGAAGACCAGATCCACGAAGAAATACTCGCCGCCGATAGACAGGCGCTTTTGCCGCGCCTCGAAGCAAAAGCCGTGGCCGAGTTCGAGCAGGAAGTCTTGCAGCCGATCAATCAGCGCGGTTTCCAGATCAGCCTCGCGCATGACTTCAGCAGGCTGGAGGCCAAGAAATTCAAAGACGTAGGGATCACGGATGACCTGAGCCGGAGTCTGGACCTCGCAGGACTCACGGGTCAGCCGGCTCAAAGCGTCCTTGTCGCCGGACAGGCCGCTGCGTTGATAATACAGGCTGCCGATCTGGCGTTTGAGTTCACGTACCGACCATTGGCCTCGCAGGGCTTCGATTTCATAGAAACGCCGCTGCTCTGGATCGGCAATTTCGCAGAGCAGCGCGAAATGGGAATAGCTCAGGCGGGCAAGAAGCTGCATTTCGGGAGCTGACTGTGGGGACGCCGTTCCCACTTTCTCCAGTAGGACGCTTGGCAATGATTGTGGGGACAGCGTCCCCATTATCTGCGGGTAGCACGTAAAGAAATCCCGGTAGCGGTAGAGTTCACGGCGGTCGCAGCCCGGTATGCGCAGGGCTTTGAGCCGGGCGGCCAAGCGTGAAAACAGATGTTCGCCATACTCGGCGCGGTCTTTGCCCGCCAGTTCGAATTCGGCGATATGACGCCCGATCAGCCAGTTGCGCAGGCTCAGACCGATATTGACCGCCCGAGACGCTTGTGCGGCCATCTGCCGATGCGCTTCGGCAATGGCTTGAGCCAATGTTTCAAAGTCTTCCGACCCGTGGAACGGCAATGATTCAGACATACCCCAACCCTTTCAAAAACCCCTGCAACGCCTTGGCCGCCGCATCCCGCTTGCCCTCGATCTCGGTCAGCGTCACCCGGTACTTGTCCCACCAGTTCTCGAACGCGGCCACGATCTGCTTGCGCTGGGCGGCCATGTAGCGTTCGACGATGGCCTGCATGTCGTTGTGCAGGATGGTCAGCAGCAGGTCGGCGGCGGCTTCCGGGGCCAGCCCGTCCACGGCGGCGTCAATGTGCTGCCTGAAGCTGTCCTTCTTGGCCTTGAGCTGCTTTTTGACGGCGGCGAGTTCCTTTTTCCACGCCCTGATCTGCTCTTCGTTCACCGCGTTTTCATCGTCGCCATCCTCCTCCGCCTCGGCGGCTTCGCCGTCCTCGCCTTCGGCGCCCTTGGGCGCGGCAGCCTTGATTTGGCTGTCCAGCTCGGCCTTTTTGGCCTCCAGCTCGGTGATGGCCTCCACGAAATCACTCATCAGGAACTTGACCAGCTTGTGCTCCAGCGGGTTTTCCTTGCTGGTCTTGTCTTCCAGCGCCGTGACGATGCTGGTGCGCCAGGCGTCGGCCACGCCTTTGGCGCCGCGCGCCATCAAGGTGAGGAAGTCGTACTTGGTCTGATACCAGAAGCCGGCGACGATGCCGCGCACCTGGAAGGGGTCGAGCAGACCGATGGCCTCCAGACTCTGGCTGAAGCTGGCCAACAGGTCGTTACGCAATGCGACGAGGCTGGCGGCGTTGTCCATTTGCCCGGACAACTCCGTGATGCGCACGCTGTGGGTTTGCCACCAGTGCTCGAAGGCGGTGCGGACGGCCGTTTCCTTGGCGACCAGACCGGCATTGCTTTCAACAGCCGGTTTGAGGGCCTGACGGGTGTCGAGAATCGGCGCGAAATCGAGATACCTGGCGTCCCGTTCCACCAGCAGATCCATGGGGTTCAGACCGTGGGCGCTGAACAGTACGGCCTTGTCGGCCACCTCGGCCTTGGGGATGCCGCCCACCAGATGGGCGCGCACGTCGTGCGGCTCGGGCGGCGGCGCGTTGTCGGCGTAGCGGCGGATGTTGAGATTGCAGTCGTTGGCTTTGAGCGTGGCGTTGTCGACAATGGCCGAAAAAGCGTCGATGGCCCGGAACTCATCGAAGGTGGTGACGATCTTTTCGATGTGCTCGGGCAACAGGTAGTTCTGGGCGCGGCCTTCGAAGAATTCGCGGTCGGCATTGATGAACAGCACCTTGCCCTGGCGCTCGGGCGGCTTGCCGCTGACGCGTTGGGCGCCCTTCTGCACCCTCTGGCGCAAGACCAGAATGCAGGCCGGAATGCCCGTGCCGTAGAACAGATTGGGCGCGACGCCGATGACGGCTTCGAGCAGGTCATCCTCGATGATGCCGGCGCGGATGTTTCGTTCCTCGCCGCCCCGGAACAGCACGCCGTGAGGCATGACGGTGGCGACCATGCCGCCGTCGCGGGTCACGGCCAGCATGTGCTGCAGAAACATCAGGTCGGCCTTCTTGGCGCCCAGCGGCACCTGACCGTAGGTGAAGCGCTCGGCTTCAAACTTGGGCTGCCAGGCGGGCTTGCCATTAGCATCCTTCTCGGTGTTGCCCCAGTTGATGGAGAACGGCGGGTTGGTGAGTACGCGGTCGAAGTGCATCAGCTCACCGCCTTCCACGTGCTGCGGCTCGGCCAGGGTGTCGTCATTTTGCAGATTGGCGTTGCTGATGCCGTGCAGCAGCATGTTCATCTTGGCGATGGACCAGACCGTTCCGTTGAATTCCTGCCCGAAGAGGTTGGCCTTGCGGCCGTCTTCGCCGTGCTCGTCGATGTATTCCTTGGAAGCGATCAGCATGCCGCCGGAGCCGCAACAGGGGTCGTAGATGTCGTGCTTGAGCTCGGGCTTGATGAGCCGCACCATCATCCGCACCACCGAACGCGGCGTGTAGAACTCGCCGCCCTTCTTGCCGGCCGAGTCGGCGAACTCGCCGATCAGGTATTCGTAGGCCGCGCCGAGCAGATCCGGGAATTCAAAATCCTCGTTGCGCAGCCGGTAGGCGCCGAAATGGGTGATCAGCTGGCGCAGCTTGATATCCGGGATCTTGCTCTGGCCGACCTTGCGGGTGAAGTCGATGTGCTCCAGCACATCGTACAGGCTGGTGTTGGCCGTCTCGATGCCGGTCAGCGCCTTGTTCAGAAAGTCCCCCACGTTCTGGTGGGCATCGTTGAGCAGAAATTCGTAGCGCGACTGCGGCGGCACCCAGAAGGACCCATCCTTCTTGTACCAGCGCGAATTTTCGGCGGATTTCTCGGCCTCGGCGGTGTTCTTGCCCGCGTCGATTTCCAGTTTGATGACTTCTTCACAGCGCTGGTCGAACACGTCGGAGCAGCGTTTGAGAAACAGCATCCCGAAGATGTATTCCTTGAACTCCGAGGCATCCATTTTGCCGCGCAGAATGTCGGCTGCTTTGAAGAGGTGACGTTCGAGCTGTGGGAGGGTCAGTGGCATGAAGGGAATCCGGTTCAGTTCGATGGTTCTTGTGAGATGCTCCCCAACCGTTGCCAGGGAGATGGCCGCTCCGAGGCATGCGATCTTCGGACAGACAGGTCAAGGCGTCCTTGGGCGAAAATTTCTCCAGATTCTTCTTCGATCATCAAGCACAAACACCTTGACAATTTTGCTACAAGAAAAGTTGCGAAAGGGACAAGTACTTATTTTGTCATACATATTTCACTGCAAGACTGACTGACAATACGTACATGATCCCCTGGCAGAAAAGAACCTCTGGGTAGGGTTGATATTGATTTCAACGGGCAGCACGCTGACCACGGTTCTTTTGCCGTCACCTTTCCGATAACCATCGACAGCGCAAGCATGAAAGGATCACGCATCGTCTCAGACCTGATTTCGAAACCGATGAAAAATAGCAGGCCATACCCTCCAGCCACAAGCGCCTGGCCCGGGAGAGAATGAAGGAGATCATGCAATGCCGGACCTGAAATACGAACCCGTGACCCACGACCACGAAAAATTCCTGCAACGGGCCCGCCGCCGGAAAAGATTCGAGGACGCTTACGAGAGACTGGAAGGTGAATACGCGGTCATTCGCGAACTGGTCGCGGCGAGAATCCGGGCAGGCCTGACCCAGGAAAGCGTCGCCACGCGCATGGGCACCACCAAGAGCGCCGTGTCGCGGCTCGAAAGCGCCGGGAGGCATTCTCCGTCAGTATCCACGCTCAGGAAATACGCCCGCGCCGTTGGCTGCGAACTGGAAATCAGGCTCCGCGAGATGGAGGCCCTGCACGAGCCCGAAGCAAATACATCCGCCTGCGAAACGGCTGAAGACTACAAGGCCTGACCAAGCTATCCGACTCGCCACGTCTCCGGCAGGGCTCATCCTCTCCGCGAGAATTTTCTCCAGGTTTTGGCTCTGCTGATCAGCCCCTCCGGCGCCCATGCCTCTGCCGAACGCCTCCGTCCCGGACATCGGCGCCGAAGAGGCGACCATCTCGAACGTCAGCCCAACGCACCGGGCCGATCCCGGTTAACCTCTGCGCCTCACGGAGCGATCACGATGGTCTCCTCCCTCTCCATGAGCGGCCTGGCCGCAACTCCGCCGCAGCTTGTCTTGCAGATCTGGTTGAGCCTGAAATTCAGCACGTATTTCCCCGGAGTCTCGAAGACCAGGCTGGTCACCGGGTACCCGGGTATGATCCTGGGCATGGGGCCGTCGGGGCTTTCCAGGATGTCCACGTTGATGGCCACGGACTGCCCAGACGGCGGGGTGTAGCCGCCCATGTCGAAGGACGCGGTCATGTCCGCGCCCACGGCTCGCTCTCCTGCGAGGACGAGGCGGCCGGCCTTCGTCCCGGCAGCCTGGCCGCCGTCGGCGAGGGCCATGCCGGTCATGCCGAGGCACAAAACGGTTATGAAAACGCAGATTCGTCGCATTCTTCCTCCCGAAGCTCGGATTGACCTGCCTTGCTGATACGCCCAAAAAGAAATAAGACAATCCGGTGGGTAGACAATGGGTAGAACGCCTTGCCGGAGAAGAACGCCATGAAGACGCCCGTCACGAACGGCCACGAGGGCCTGTTGCGGCTGATCGAGACAGACCAGGACTATTTCCTCGAAAGATGGACCATCCGCATGGAGGCCGCAGGATACCTGCAGCACACCACGGCCAAGCGCGTGGACTGCATGGTCGCCCTGAAGGAATTCCTGCACCCGATCCTCGCCGACCTCGAATCAGGCGGCATTCCATCGGATTTCCCGGAACTGCTCCGCCGCGACAGCGGCTGGGAACGCTTCCTGATCGAATCGTCCCGCCGCCACCGGGCGCGCGGCATCACCTTCGACATGTTCCTCGGCTGCTTCAAGACCTTCATCCACAGCCTCCTCGACGTCATCGAGGCCATGGATGCCGAATACGCCCGCAAGGTGGAGGCGCGCAGGCTGATCCGGCTCTACGGCGACGCCCTCGAAGTGCTCTACCTGCAGGACTGGATCCGCACCTTCCCCGATTTCTCGGACGGCAGGCTCGACGACATGAACCGGCTCCTGACCCTGGAGAAATGCCGCTTCGAAAACATACTGAACGCCACCTCGGACCTCATCCTCGTAGTGGACGGCACCGGACAGGTGGTGAACATCAACGCCGCGGTCAAGGCCGTCATGGACGAGGCGCACGTGATGCATCGCCCCATTTGGGAAGTCCTTTCCCTGGAGGGCGACAGCGTCGACGAACTGCTCCGGTACTACCCCGTAGGCATCACCTGCGAGCTCGCACCCTTCGGGGAGAGCGCCATCTACAGGATGCAGGTCAACCCCCTGAAGTCCGTAAGCATGGCCAGCGACCAGTACATCTTCGTGCTGACGAACATGACCACCCAGGCCATGCAACGCGAGACGCTGGAACGTATCGTCGACGAAAAGACCGAGGCCCTGCGCAGGGAAAAGGCGCAGCTCGAAGAGATGAACATCACCCTGCGCAACGTCCTCAAGAGCGTCGGCCGGGAGCACGAGGAGCACGCCAGCAACCTCGCCGCCAAGGTCAACACCCTCGTGCTGCCTGCCCTGGAGCGCATCGAGTCCGAGAACGACCCGGCCATCCGCAAGGGATACGTCACCGTCGCCAAGGACCAGCTGACGCGCCTCTTGCCCCGCGACTCCGGAGGCATGCCCCTGCTCCTCAAGCTCACGCAGATGGAGATGAAGGTCTGCCAGTTCATCCAGTCCGGCCATTCCAACAAGGACATCGCCGACCTCCTGAACCTCTCCGTGGAAACCATCCAAACCCACCGCAAGAGCATCCGCCGCAAGCTCGGCCTGCACGGCCGCAGCGTCAGCCTCTTCGCCCATCTCAACACCATGGGGCTGGACAGCGCATTGGGTAGTTAAAACTACCCAATATTTACCCTGAATCCCGCCTGTCGGACATGGCATCGCTGACGTACCTGTGATACGGGTACTCTGTACCCCAACTTGTAACCAAGGTACGTCAGCATGTCCGCACGTGTATTCCCCATCATCGAGGCCCTGCGCGACTTCTTCTCCGCCACGGACGCCGCCGGCCTGCAGGGGGCAGCCGTCCGCATCGCGGAAAGCTCCGGCGCAGAGATCCCTGCCTGCACGGACTGGACCGCGGCCGAGTACGAGTTCAACCGTCTCTTCGTGGGACCGGCGGCTGTCCCCGCCCCGCCCTTCGCCTCGGCCTGGTCCGAAACCGACCGCGCCCTCATGGGCAGGGCGACCATGGAGGCGCGCCAGACATACCACCGCCTCGGCCTGGCCGTACCCGGCGAGGGCGTCATCCCCGACGACCACTTGGCCTACGAGCTCGAAGCCGTGCTGGCCATGAAGGCCTGGCTCGCCGCTCAGACAGGAGCGCCGGACGCGGAGATCGCGGACCTGCACGCATGGTTCGTCGGGGAGCATCTGGCGCGGTGGATTCCACCTTTCGTCCGAACGGTCCGGGAACACGCGACCAGAGGCGGTGTCATCGCCCTGGCCGCGGACGCGCTGGACTCGTGGTTCGACAGCGAACGCAATTCAACAGCAGCAGCGCCGCGCCGGTCCTGAAGCCCGCGCGGTCGAGGAGGAGTGACATGTCACACACACCGAGTGGATTGAGCAGGCGCCAGTTCCTGAAGGGGCTGACCATGGCCGGGGCGGCCTCGCTCCTGCCCCTGCGCCTGCTGATGCCGTACACCGCCCAGGCGTCCACGGCATTCAACGCCAAGGATTTCCAGATCTTCCGCAACGCCTGCCCACGCAACTGCTACGACACGTGCTCCATCAAGACGTACGTCAAGGACGGGGTCGTGCAGTTCATCGAGGGAGCGCCGGAGTCGACCTTCACGGCCGGCGGGCTGTGCGTCAAAGGGTATGCCTACCCCCGCCGCGTCTACAGCCCGGACCGCATCAAGTACCCCATGGTCCAGGACGGCCGCCGTTCGGGCAACTGGCGGCGCGTGTCCTGGGACGAAGCCATGGACCGCATCGCGAAGAAGATCCTCGAAATCAAGGAAAAGGACGGGAGCCTCCTGGGCCTGGGACTGACCAAGTATTCCGGCAACTTCGGCATCACCAACTACGGCGTCGAAGGCATGATGTCGTCCCTGGGCTACACCACCCGCTTCGTCGGCACCCCCTGCTGGCCGGCGGGCATCGACGCCCAGAACTACGACCTGGGCGACATGTGGTGCAACGACCCCGAGGACATGGTCAAAGCCAGATACGTGATCGTCTGGGGCGCCAACCCCGCCTGGTGTTCGGTGCACTCCATGAAATACATCATGGAGGCCAAGCGGCGCGGCGCCAAGGTCGTGGTCATCGACCCGGTCTTCACCCAGACCGCGGCCAAGGCGGACGTCTTCTGGCAGCCCGAGACGTCCAGCGACGGCGCCCTGGCCCTGGGCATGGCCCGGCACATCCTCGACAAGGGGCTGACGGACAAGGGCTTCGTGACCGAAAACGCCCTCGGGTTCGAGGAATTCGCCGCCTACCTGCGCGAGAACGTGACCGTGGAGTGGGCCGCGGAGGTCAGCGGCATCCCGGCCGAGCAGATCCGCGAGGTGGCCGAGGAGTTCGCCACGGCTGACCCGGCGACCATCTGGATCGGCTACGGCATGCAGCGCCACACCAACGGCGGGGCCTCGGTGCGGGCCATCGACGCCCTGGTGGCCATGACCGGCAACGTCGGCAAGGAAGGCGGCGGAGCACGCTACGGCCATCTGCGGACCTGGGGCTTCAACTACCACGCCCTCCTCCAGAAGCAGCCCGAGGGCTCCGTGGGCTTCGTCGGCGCGGGCGGCCCCAAGGGCGAGTTCGACTTCACCAAGGGCGGGGCGGCCAGCTACACGGACCGCACCTTCAACATCAACAAGACCGCCCAGGGCATCCTCGACGCCAAGGACCCGGCCATCAGGATGCTCTGGGTGTCGTGCAAGAACCCCTTCGCCCAGGACTTCGACCGGCCCAAGCTGGAGAAGGCCTTCGACACGCTGGAGCTGGTCGTGACCGTGGACCAGTTCTTCAACGAGACCGTGGCCAACTCCGACATCGTGCTGCCGGTGACGACCCTCTTCGAGGAATGGACCGTCAACGTATCCTACTGGCACTACTGGCTGGGCATCAACGAGCAGGCCATCAAACCCATGTACGAGACGAAGTCGAACATCGAGATCGCGTCCCTGCTGTCGAAAAGGATGAACGCGCTTGCCCCGGGCTCCTGCACCTTCCCGCAGGACATCGACACCAGGGAGTGGCTGGAGAAGGAGTTCAACCAAGGCATTTACGACTCCTTCGGCATCAAGCACTGGACCGACCTGAGGAACGGGCCCGTCAAGGCCAGGCTCGCCTCCACCGCCTCTTGGCACGACATGAAGTTCGGCACCCCGTCCGGCAAGTACGAGTTCCGCTCGGACCTCTGCCGGGAACACGGCCACGAAGCTCTCCCCAAATACAAGGAAGGCCGCAAGCCCTACGATGCATTCAGACTGCTGACGCCGCACACGAAGTTCGGCCTGCATTCGCAGTTCATCAATCTCGACTGGATGCACGAATACAACAAGGAGCCCTTCCTCTACATGCATCCTGACGACGCGCGCGCCAAGAACATCAATGACCTGGACACGGTCCGCGTCTTCAACAAGGTCGGCGAGGTGCGCCTCAAGGTCAAGCTGACCCGTAACGTCGCCCCCAGGAGTCTCGTCATGTACGAGGCCTGGTTCGGCCGCGGCAACGACTTCAACGTCCAGAACCTGGTGGACGACGAGGCGGCGGACATGGGCGCCTACAAGACCGGCGCCCCCGGCGTCGCCATTCATGACCAGTTCGCCAACGTCGAACGGGTCTAAAGGAGTGATAGCGATGAAGAAACACTACGCATTTCTGGTCGATTCGGAGAAGTGCATCGGCTGCTTCACCTGCGCCATGGCCTGCCGGAATTACTACCATCAGGTCGAAGGCGTGGTCTGGCGGCAGGTCTATCCCCTGGGTGAGCCCATCTATCCGCACCGGGAAAGGGCCTTCTTCTCCCTGGCCTGCAACCATTGCGAAAACCCGGCCTGCCTGAACGTGTGCCCCGTCGAGGCCTACACCAAGCGCGAAGAGGACGGGGTGGTGGTCCATCACCAGGAGAAGTGCATCGGCTGCGGCAACTGCATCCGCTCGTGCCCCTACGGCGCGCCCGTCTACAACCCCGTGGAGAAGCGCGCGGAAAAATGCAGCTTCTGCCACGAGCGCCTCGACGCCGGCCTCCTGCCGGCCTGCGTGCAGAGCTGCCCTACGGGCGCGCTGAAGCTCGTGGACCTGGCGACAATGGAGCCTGGAAACGAGATTCAATTCCCGGCAGGGTTCCCCAAAAACGAAAAGGTGAACCCTTCCACCCGCTTCATCATGCCCAAAGTGCCGACCCTGGTAAGGAGGTAGCGATGCAATCCATGGAATTGCCACTTGTTCTGTTCACGGTGCTTTCACAGGCGGCCGTCGGGATGGTCCTGATGAGCGCGGTGCGAGGTTTTGCCGGCCATCACGGAGGCAGCGCCCGCAACGAATGGACACTGGTCGCCGGGCTCATGGGCCTGGGCATCGTCGCGTCCCTCTTCCACCTCGGGCACCCACTGGAGGCCTACCGCGCCCTGGCCCATCTGGAAAAAGCCTGGCTCAGCCGCGAGGTCCTGGCCGCAGGCGTCTTCCTGGCCCTGGCGGCGGTCGCGGCGGTTGCGGGAATCGGCAAGGGCGCCCTGCTCTGGGGCGCGATCCTGGCCGGACTGGCCACTGTCCTGGCGTCCGGCATGACATACGCTCCGCCCGCGTTTCCGGCCCTGAACAACGCCCTGCCCACGGTCTTCTTCCTGATTTCGGCCGTGGTCCTGGGTGCGGGCTTCGCCAGCTGGTTCGCGGCTGCCGGCAGTCAGACGCTGCTCGCGCGCATCTGCGCCACCGCCCTGGTGACGGGTCTGGTCGTACGTCTGGCCGTGCCCTGCGTCTGGCTCTCGGGCGGCGAGATCATGCGCCAGAGCGGCCTGGCCTGGCTCGACTCCCCGCTCTACTGGGCCAATATCGCCGTCATGGCGGCCTGCCTGGGAGTGCTCTGGAAGAATCGAACCATCCCGTCCTGGCTCCCCATCCTGGCCCTGCTGGGCGAACTGGCCGGCCGCGCGGCCTTCTTCGCCGAAACGGTCCACACGGCCATGAACATCGGCAACCCTTACTGACCCGACCGAAGCGGGGCGGCATCGCCGCTCCGCTTCGGCCCCATGCTCCCTGCTTGAGCGCGACCCAAAAATTGAAATCGTCACTTCAGCGCGTTCTCTACGCTGTGCGGTTCGCCTCTTCGGTATCATCTCGGTCTGTCCGGCATGGAAATCCGAAAAAATCTCACCGCCCATGCCGTCGGCCTCTTTCTCTCGTCAGTAATTTCCTGTATCTTTGTCATACAGTTTGAGGTGTCCCCCCTACCTCTCTGCCCTGCGCAAAGGGGATCGATCCGGGCCGGGACAGCGTGAATAGGGGAAGTAAGGGCGAAAGTCCTGAGTTCCCGATACAGTGCGACACGAAAAGGTCATCTGAACCATCCACCATTCGGAGGCGGCAATGAAGAGCATCCCCATTCGCGTGAAACTGATCGGCGGGATTCTGGCCCTGCTGGCGCTGGTGTGCGCAGGCCTGGGGTATATCGCCTATAACCGGGCCATGCATGCGGCCCGGGGCCAGGTGGAGGAAAACATCGTCCTGACGGCCAAAAACGGCGCAAATCTGGTCCGCAGCCGCCTGGACTATCATCTCGCCGTCATACAGGGCATCGCCAACCGCCACGTCGTCAAATCCATGGACTGGGAGCAGCAGCGGCCGGCCCTGGAAAACGAAACGGCCCGGATGAAATACCTCGGCATGGGCATCATCTCCGCCGACGGCCAGGCCAAGTACCCCGACGGCACCACGGCCAACCTGGGCGACAGGGCGTACTTCAAGCAGGCCATGGCCGGCGAGTCGCTCTTCTCCAGCGTCATCATCAGCAAAGTGACCAACTCTCCGGTCATCGTCCTGGCCACCCCGATCAAGGGTGACGACGGCAAGGCCCGCGCAGTGCTCATCGCCAGGCTCGACGCGACCATGCTGAGCGAAATCACCGACGGCATCAAGTACGGCCAGACCGGCTACTCCTACATGATCGACGAGAAGGGCGTGCTCATCGCCCACGCCAACCGGCAGTTCGTCCTGGACCAGAAGAACTTCCTCGAAGAAGGCAAGACCAACCCCGATTACGCGACCCTGTCGGCCATGCTGCAGCGCATGGTCAAGGGCGAGTCCGGTTTCGAACAGTATCCGTTCATGGGCAAGGACCGCTTCTTCGGCTTCGCGCCCATCGAGGGGACCGGCTGGTCCATCGCCGTGGGGGCCATGCAGGACGACGTGCTGGCCGCGATCTACCAGATGCGCTGGATGATCGCCCTGGCGTCCGTGGTCTTCTTCGCCATCGGCATCGTCATCGCCCTGATCATCGGCCGCATGGTCCTGCTCCCGGTCAGGAGTTGCGTGCATCTGCTCAAGGACATCTCCGAAGGCGAAGGCGACCTGACCAAGCGCCTGCCCGTCGAGACCCGGGATGAAATCGGGCAGCTGGCGCAATACTTCAACACCTTTGTCGAAAAGCTGCAGCGCATCATTTCCGAGATCGCGGGCAACGCCCAGACCGTGGCCTCCTCGGCCACGCAGCTTTCGGCCGTGAGCGGCCAGACGACGCAGAACGTGCGCTCCCTGTCGGCCAAGACGTCCACGGTGGCCACGGCCGCCGAGGAGATGAGCGCCAACATCGCCTCGGTCGCCTCCGGCATGGAGGAGACCTCGGCCAACCTCTCCTCCGTCGCCGCGGCAACGGAGGAGATGACCTCGACCATCGGCGAGATCGCCGGCAACACCGAACGCGCCCGCGGCACCACGGACAACGCGGCGCAGCAGGTGGACAGCTTTGCGGGCGTGCTGCGGGACCTCGGCGCGGCGGCCCAGGAGATCGGCAAGGTCACGGAAACCATCGCCGCCATCTCCTCCCAGACCAACCTCCTGGCCCTCAACGCGACCATCGAGGCGGCCAGGGCCGGCGAGGCGGGCCGCGGCTTCGCCGTGGTGGCCAACGAGATCAAGGAACTGGCCCAGAAAACGGCCGAGGCCACCAAGGACATCCGCGATCGCATCGGCGGGATTCAGTCCGCCACGGGCAGCGCCGTGAGCGACATCGGGCAGATCGTGCATGTCATCGGCGAGGTCAACACCATCGTCACGGCCATCGCCGCGGCCATCGAAGAGCAGTCCGCCGTGACCCGCGAGGTGGCCGAAAACATCTCCCATGCCACGCATGACGTGCAGGACGCCAACAGGCGGTCGTCGGAGATGTCGACGGTGTCCAGGGACATCACGCGCGACATCACGTCCGTGGACGCCATCACCGGCGACATCCGCGGGGGCGGCGACCAGGTCCAGGCCAGCGCCGAGGAGCTGTCCAGGCTGGCCGAACAGCTCAAGGGGCTCGTGAGCCAGTTCAAGGTATAGATGCAGCAAAGGGCCCGCCACAAAGAGAAACGCGGGCCCCGTGCCGATACGGCAAATGGGACGGCGGCATTCAGGCGGATCGGCCAATGTTGTCCCATCGGCCATGAGCCGCCCATCACCGGGCCTTGCGCCGGGTCAGACAAATCCATTTGAATCCGCCTTGATTGTTGGGTAGTGTCGCGAACTGGGTTGCAAAGGATGTTGCGTGTTCCGTATCTCAATCACAGGCCACAGGAGACTCACATGTTAGGAAGGTTCCGCATTCGCGCGCGACTGTTCGTCATTCTCGGCATCAACGTCGCTCTCATCGCCGTCATGGGGTTGGTGGCCTTCTTCATGGCCACCTCCATCAACGGCAAACTCAGTCTGGTGCTTCAGCGCGATTTGCCGGGGGCGAGCGTGCTCCTGGAGGCGGACCGCGACCTGCACCAGATGCTCCTGGCCGAGAACGGCATGCTACTGAGCGCACCGGGCACGCCTGAGTACGAAAAGCACATGAAATCCTACACCGAGAACATGCAGCAGGCCGATACGCGGCTGGGCAAGTTCATCGAGATCTCGTTCTCCCCGGAGAAGAAGGCCCTGGTGGACAAGTACCGCGCGGACCGGGCGGTCTGGGAGGAGGTGTCCAAAAAGATACTCGCCCTGCGCAACCAGGCCGGTCACGAGAGCAGCCCGGAAGCGGTCGCCCTGGCCATGACCGAGGGGATCGAGAAGTTCGACACCATGCGCGACCACATCAACAAGCTGACGGAAATCGTCGATAACGACGCGGCCACGGCCGGCAAGGAGGCCGAGGCCGCCTTCTCGCGCCTGAAGCTCATTCTCGCCGCCATCACCCTCGGCAGCATTCTCATCGGCGGGGCACTGACCATCATCATTTCGGGGGGGATCACCGCGCCGCTGCGCCGGATGATCGTCATGCTCAAGGACATCGCCGAGGGCGAAGGCGACCTGACCAGGCGGATCGAGGACCGCTCGGGCACGGAAACCCAGGAACTGGCCGAATGGTTCAACCAGTTCGTCAGCCGGGTCCACAACATCATCAAGGATGTGGCCCACAATTCCAGCCAGGTCACGGGGGCGTCAAAGAACCTGCTGGCCCTGGCCGGGAGCCTGAACACCTCGTCCCAGACCATGACGCAGACCTCGAACACCGTCGCGGCCTCGGCCGAGGAGATGAGCGCCAACATGAACAACGTCGCGGCCTCCATGGAGCAGTTCACCGTGAACATCGGCACCGTGGCAACGAGTTCCGAGGAGATGAGCGCGACCATCGCCGAAATCTCGGCCAGCACCGGCAAGGCCAAGGAGATCACCGGGCAGGCCGTCGCGGCAGCGGGCAAGGCCACGTCGCAGGTCAGCCAGCTCGGCGCCGCGGCCCAGGACATCGGCAAGGTGACTGAGGCCATCTCGGCCATCTCCTCCCAGACCAACCTCCTGGCCCTGAACGCCACCATCGAGGCGGCCCGGGCCGGGGAAGCGGGCAAGGGCTTCGCGGTCGTGGCCAACGAGATCAAGGAACTGGCTCAGCAGACCGCCCAGGCCACCGAGGAGATCCGGGGCAAGATCCAGGGCATCCAGCACACCACCAGCCAGACAGTGCTCGAGATCGGGCAGATCAGCAACGTCATCGGCGACGTGGATGCCATCGTCGGCAGCATCGCTGCCGCGGTGGAAGAGCAATCCGTGACCACCCACGACATCGCCGAAAATGTCGGACAGGCCTCCACGGGCGTCCAGCAGGTCAACGAGAACGTGGCCCAGGCGGACACGGTCATTCGCGGCATCGCCCGTGACGTGGCCGCGGTCAGCGCCTCGGCCGGCGAGGTGGCCACCACAGCGCGGTCCATGCACGAAAACTCCGAGACCCTGGCCGGCCTGGCCGGCAATCTCGACACCATGGTCAGCCGCTTCAAAATCTAAGGGCTTCGCCCCGGGCGGCATGGCGTGACGCAAAAACGGGGAGGGAAAGCCCTTGGCTCCCTCCCCGCCGGTCACTCTGGACGACCCGCCCGTCCCGCCACTGTTTGAACTCTTACGCACGCAAGCAGGACGCCTGCGTGATCGCCGGCCGCGCTGCAATCAGGACACAGAACCTCGGGACGGCCCCCCGTGCTTGCGCGCATAGAACACGCCCCGCTCCCGCCGCACGGGCACGACCCGCCCTTCGCCCTCCAACACCCCGACGTATTTGTTGATTTCCGCAGCGCCCAGCCCCAGGATCGTTGACAGATCGTCCACGGTGCAGGGTCGGCGGGCGATGGTTTCCAGAATGGCCGTTTCCGTGTCGCTGCGGTATCCGCCCAGGTTTTTGCGCTGCGGCGGCGCGGCGATGATCTCCACGTTGTCCAGGGCCAGCATGTCCGCCACAGCCCGGAGTTCCTGCGGCGTGGCGGCGCGCAGGTCCTCCAGGGTTCCGGGCCTGTCCAGCGTGTTCAGCTGGACGCGGTCCGGCCGGATGTCCAGCACAGCCTTCCTGATGGCCGCAATTTCCTCCGGAGCGTCGTTGTAGCCGGGCAGGATGAACACTTCGAGCCACAGCGCGCCAGCAAACTCCCTGCGGAACGCGACCAGCCCCTTGATGCATTCCTCGATGTCCAGGGAGCTGTGCGGCCTGTTGATCCGCCTGAAGACGTCGGCGGTGGCCGCATCGAGCGACGGCAGGACCACATCGGCGCCGAGCAGCTCCCGCCGCACCGACGGGTCGCGCAGCAACGTCCCATTGGTCAGGACGGCCACGGGAAGGCCGGGCTTCTCCCGCTTGATGAAATCCACCAGGTCGCCGATTCGGCTGTTCAAGGTCGGTTCTCCCGAACCCGAGAAGGTCACGTAGTCGGGCTCCGGACCCTGGGCGAAAAACTCGCGCAGCTCACGCGCCACCAACTCGAACTTGACGTACTCCCTGCGCTCGTCGGTCAGCAACGTAGTCCGTCCGACCTCGCAATAGACGCAGTCCAGGGAGCACACCTTCCTGGGCACCAGATCGACGCCCAGGGACATGCCCAGCCTGCGCGAAGGGACGGGACCGAACAGACATGCAAACATGGGGCCCTCCTGTTTTCAATACGGCCAGATGACGGGATGCGTCAGGAGCCACCGTGGCCGGGTGCATTCCATAATCCGGGAGGCTTTGAACATTTCCTGTTTTGGGGCCATGGTTACCCAAAAAGGGCGCTTCGGCAACAGCCGCCATGAAGCGAGCCGACAGCCCGGCCCGAACAGCCCGAGGTTGGCACGCTCGAATCCGGCACGTGAGTTGAATCGCAGATACCGCATCGAAGGGCATGGGATCGGTGGCAGGCAAGCTTGCCGTCGTATGCGATTAAGGTCGATCGCAAAGCCGTGTGGGCTCCACGCCAATGAACAAAGGGAAGACCGGCGGACCCGGCCTTCCCTTTGTTACGAAATGAGGAAAAATATCTTACAGATCGTGGACTTGCAGATAAACGAGGGTCTGGTTCAGCAGCTGGTAGGCCACCTCGCCGAAGGTGATCGGACCGACAAAGGGTTCCGTCTTGTGACCCTCAAGGCCTGAATAGAGGTAGTTCAGGATGCAGTTGCAGGAAAAGACGATGTTTTCCCCGCCCACCTCGTTCTTCTTCAACTGGGCGTCAAACAGCGTGGCGTAGTCGCTGATGGGCTTGGCGTGTTTGTAGCGGATTCCGGCGAAGACGGGGGCGTAGAATTTCACGTCGGCGCCCGGTTCCACGCTCTGAAAACTGATGTTGACCAAGGCGCCGTAGTAGTCCGCGACGAGGGGCAGCTTGGTGTCGAGCTTGTTCCGCGTGATGTAGTCGGCGAAGTTCTCCTTCACGCCGTTGACCATGACGTCGGTGCAGGAGAAGCCGTCGGACGCGAAGGTCAGGGTATCGCCGCCGCCCTGCTCAAAAATGTTCACGATCCCCACATCCACGGTTTTGCCTTGTGGCACGCGCACGTGCATGACCACGGCTTCCCGTTCGTGGGCGGTGCCGCTGACGCCGTCAAACACTTTCGGGGAACTCTTTCCCAAGTTGTCCAAGTGTACTCCGGAAATCCATCCGATAAGCGGCTGGCAGCCGAAATCCTTGTAGTTCGGCCCATTGAGCGCAAAGTTCGAATGAACGGGACTCATGGCCGGGATGATGATGAAACTAAAACCTGCGTGTCCGGAGTCCGTATAAACCTTGCCTAACGTATTGTCGTCATAAACCTTGACGTCTATGGACGCGACAACATCGCTGATATCGGTGACGAAAATCTTGTCCTGCGAAACCATGCCTCCTTTCTCGGGAGTGATGAAATACGGAATCGTTCCGCCAATCCACTTTCCTTTGGGCAAGTTGCGAAGAAGATCTTCCTCGCCTGCGAGCAAAAGAGTTTTTCCTTTCTGGATCAATTGTTCAACATCAGCCAGTGTCATGATATGCTGCAGCATGGTGTCTCCTAACCGAAAATGGTTTTCAAATCTTCTTTGACAGCAGGATTACTTTCATTTTTTTCGTAAATTGAATGCAAATGATCAATAGCACCTTGAATATTCGCTGGTGATGGATCAGCACTCAAGCTGCGAATGACACGTCCTAGCATAATTTTCACAGCGAGAAATTTCAAATCGAATGTCTTTTTTCCCGTGACGACCTCAACCCATTTTGGGTGATTCTTTGCCGGAATGCTCATGGCCCCCTCCTTAAGAATGTTTACGAATATTTTTGCGCTCACATTGATTATTTCAAAAAATCATCACGATGAATTGAATAAACATGTCATAGAAAATACCGCATAAGTATAGCCGACAAATTTTTGAACAAAACGCATTCGCGTTGCGTTAGACAGGCATATGTTCAAAAGCACCTTTCGTGCCATTGTGCCGGGCAATATTTTTTTAGAAGCTAATTGTCTGACATGATTTGTAATACATCCACTCTTCGCCCTCCCTGACATTTGTCGCATACAAAGTCATAAAAATCTTGTAATTCAAAATTGTTACATCAAAATGGCACATCGCTGGCAAGGCGTATTGCGTCATTGTGACACGCCAAAAAGTGTCGGAACGACACAACTGCAGACATCGTGACCATACATTCTGCGCTTCCCGATCCACCCTGAACACGATTCCGCATTTCACAACGCGGCACGAAACGATCTTGCCAGGCACTTGCAAAATTCACCCCCCCTCTGCTATCATCATGTCCTGACTGACTTCAAACGCTGCCGGATTCGGATTCACATTGCCGCAAGGACGCAACATGCCTGCATCATGGCACAAACAAGAACATGTCGCGATTGTTCAACTGGAACAAGCGATTCGGCTTTTTCTTGACGAGCAGGACTACTACTCCGCCGCAACGCTGGCAGGATCGAGCGAGGAAATATCAGGCAGGATCGCGCTGAACGCAGGAAAATTGCCGGTCCGCGAAGAGAGGATGCGCGACCTAGTATTGAACTTTTCCCGAAATCAAATCTGCGCCATACTTGAACTCAAGAAGCTCGACAGCGAAGAAATTGCACTTGAATGGATATTGTACAAATATACTGACTGGCTCAAACACTACAGGGAAAAGAATAGCGAGATATACATAAACACGAAAGCAGCAGCATATGAACTGATCACACGAGCGCTCTCAAACCTGTCGAATTGCGGAAAAACAATCCGATATGCCGACAGATTCAGGGAATACGCCATGCAGACGACCACCCTCGACGAATAGCCCATACTAACTCTCCCCCCAGCCCGGCCCATCCGCGCAACGGACGTGGCGCACAATGACACAGCCGCCAAAAAGGGAAAGAACTCAGGATCTCCCGTTCTTTCCCGCCGGAGAAGCCCGAGGGATTTCGATATGAAAGCAGGCGCCCTGCTCCGGCGCGGACCGGACATGGATGCTGCCGCCATGGGTCTGGGTCACGATGAAGTACGAAACCGACAACCCGAGCCCGGTGCCCTGGCCCGGAGGCTTGGTCGTGAAGAACGGCTCGAAAATCCTGCGAACCGTCTCCGGCGGAATGCCGGGCCCGTTGTCCTCGACCTCGATCACGACATTCTCCCCCTGGCACCTTGTGCGCACGGTGATGGCCGGTTCGGCCACGGACCCGCCGGCCAGGGCCTGCGCGGCGTTGCGCAGCAGATTGAGGATGACCTGCTCTATCTCGGTT
The DNA here is from genome assembly GCF_000428825.1 of Desulfomicrobium escambiense DSM 10707. Classification (NCBI taxonomy): domain Bacteria; kingdom Pseudomonadati; phylum Thermodesulfobacteriota; class Desulfovibrionia; order Desulfovibrionales; family Desulfomicrobiaceae; genus Desulfomicrobium; species Desulfomicrobium escambiense. The sequence goes on from NZ_AUAR01000008.1 coordinate 25,597, forward strand.
TCAGAGCACCGGATGCCCGGCATCCGTTCCTCGAAGTCACGGACAATCTGGATGCGCCTGAAATCGAAACTCTTACGCAGATCGTAGTCGCTACCGGCCAGAACGATGGCCCGGTCGATGATGTCGTTCACGCAGCAGAACTTGTGTCCTGAATCGCTGCGCCGGCTGAAATCCAGCATATGCCGGATAATGTCGGCGGCCCGTTTCGCGGCTTCGCGAATATCCCGGACATACCCCAGAATGTTGCGCTCGCGCATGTAACGATCCAACAGCCGCAAATCGAGTCCCATACCCTCAGCCACGGCGACGTTCCGCGGAAAGTCCGGCAGGGTCCGCTGTTCCAGCAACTGGGCCGACTGCATGATGATGCCTAGGGGATTGTTGATCTCATGGGCGATGCCTGCGGCGATCCCGCCTATGGACACCATCTTCTCCGTCTGGATCATCATTTCCTGCATTTTCTTCAATTCGGTGACGTTTCGATAAACGGACATTACAACACGTTGCTCGCCGATCTGCAGGACATGCGACGACAACGCGCAAACGAGCGCATGCCCGTCCCGGGTCCGGATCATGAGTTCCTGGTTTGCCAGGTGGCCTTCACGTCTGAGCATGCCATACAGGCGGTCCCACAACGCGGGATCGACATAGAAGTTGAGGCTGCCGGTGGTCCTGCCGATGACCTCGCCGCGGGTGTACCCCGTCATGGCCACGAAGGTGTCGTTGATGTCGGAGACGATCCCGGTCTCGATGTCGGCCAGCAGGATGGCGTCCGGGGAATTCCTGAAAAGATGGGCAAACTTCTTCTCGGACTGAAGCAGCAACTCTTCGGATTTCTTCCGTTCAGTGATGTCCATGCCCATGCCGACGAGATATGCTCGTCTGTCGATGGTGTGTCGCGCCACGGTGAAGAGACAGGGAACCCTGCGCCCCGACTTCGTGAACAGGAGCGCCTCCGCCTCGGACCGTCCCTGGGCCATGGCCTGCCGAAAGCTGGCCAGGATGATCGACGTATCCGGTTCCCTGCCCCCGAACCAGGCCGCGGCATCGCTTCCAAGAAGTTCCTCGGGCGAATACCCCGTCATGGTCTCGTAGTTCCTGTTCCAACGGACCATGCGCTCCTGGCTGTCGTAAATGTAGAGAAGGCCGGGCACGCTCTCCATGACGGCGTCGGTGAACATGCGCTCCCGCGCGGCTTCCTGCTCGGCCTCCTTGCGCCTGCCGATATCCCTGAGGATGCCTTCGAGGCCGAGCATGAAGCCGGATTCGTCACTATAGATGTTGCTGGTGGCCTCCACGACCACTTCGCTGCCGTCCCTGCGCAGGAGGGTGGCCTCCAACTCCCGGACCACACCCTGTTCGGACAGGATCTCGACATACTTCTGAAACGCCTCCGGAGTCTTCCACAGTTTTTCCATCGGCGTCCCGAGCAGTTCCTCCACGGTCTCGTAGCCCAGGAGGCTCGCGCCCGACGGACTGAGCATAATCAGAGCTCCGCCTGCGTCGGTGCGGTAATAGGTGTCCTGGATGTTCTCGATGACCGACCTGTAGCGGGCCGCGCTCTCTCGCAAGGCCAGTTCCGCATCCGCACCCTCGCCCATGCAGAGGCACCGTGTCCGGTAGGCCTGGTGAAAGACATGCCCGGCGATCAGCGCCATGGAGTCGGCCACAGCGGTGAAGCGCGACCTGTCCATCCGCGGCACCTGCTCCAGGGCGGCGGCGACGGCCTCGGGGTCGGCCCCGATCCTCCCGGCGAGGGCGATGGCCTGCTCCCCGTTCGTGTCCTCGTCGCGGACCTGGCCGATGACCCAGTTCGCGACATGGCGCTCGCCGACGATGATGGGCATGGCCGCATACAGGAGGTCGGTCAGCGGGCAGACGTACACGGCAAGGCCGTCCGCAGCGGAAGTCCGAAGCGCGGTGGCCGGAAAGACGTGGCCCGCCTCGACGGCGTTTCTGCCGTGGACGAGCGTCGTGAACGGCTCGCTCAAATTGCCGGGACTGGTCAAAGGCGTGCCGTCGGGAGCCGAGATGACGGAGGCCACATTCGAGGCCAGGGCAAAGGCGTCCTGCACGCGCTGAATTTCCTCCGCCTGGAAAAGGTCAAAGAGCGAGATTCTCTGAGTGAAGCAAGACGTCATAATTCCTCGCCGGACAGATCGCTGTTCATGAGTGCATGAGCCGATATGACTCCCTAGCAAACTATTCCGAAGTTCGTCGACCCTGCGGGACCTGAATACGAAAAACTGGCGGCGCAATATTCGACATGATGTCGACATGGCTGGCGAGCGGATGGACAGAATTCTGGAAATCATAGTCAGCCACGGCCTTCAGCAAACACCATGCCCGCAAACAAAAGAATGCATGCGAAAGCGTCATGCCGGGCAAATTACACGAAACATTCGGCTGCATGTCGCAACAGCTGTCGGAATGCTCCATCATCGTGCACGACAAATCGATGGGCTGTTTCGACACAGCGCGTATCAAATCGACACATAGCCATCTTTCGATCCAGCCGAAACACTCCTTCAATTGTCGAAATAATTCTATATAGTTGGGGCATTCGTTTCTTCAAGCGGACGTGATTCGAAAAATATCCGTACCACATAGAATGTCAGACAATTAGCGATTAAAACCATATTTTCTCAAAAAATGGCACAAATCATGCTTACACGCCAAACCCACACCACACCGCACCACAATACATCAATATAACAGAATAACGTATTTCATTTGTGGAAACATATATGGTACAGAAATAAAGGAGCGCGTTGCATCATATTCATTTTTTCAAAAGACAAAGATGTAGTATACTTTATTCAGACTAAACACCCCAAAGGGATCAATCCAACCCATTGCAAAAAATAGCGTCGCTTCCATTCAACGGAGAGAAACATGAAGTTCGTGTCTGTTCGCACTAAAATAGCCGGTATTGCCGGCATCTGCCTGTTCGTTTCCTCGGCGGTCCTGGTCGGGTACAGCGTGTATTCGGCGCGCGCCAACCAGGAGTTGGTCAACACCCGCGTTTCCAGGCTGATCGAGAGCCGTTCGCTGGACGGACTGAAAAACCTGGCCGGAAACTACGCAGGCAAGATCAAGGCGGAATTCGACGTGGCCCTGGACGCGGCGCGCACCATGGCCGACACATTCATGCTCTCCAAGGACAAGGACAGTGCTGGCCTGGTCCTCGGCCGGGACCAGATCAACGGCATTCTCCTCAAAGTCCTGAAAAACAACCCCAACTTCAACGGCTCCTATTCCTGCTGGGAACCCGACGCCCTTGATGGACGGGATGCCGAGTTCGCAACGGGCCGGGACGGCAACAATAAGGTCACGGGCCGCTTCACCCCGTACTGGAACCGCGACGAGAACGGAAACATCGCGGTCCAGCCCCTGGTCGAATACGACACCATGGACCGCCACCCCAACGGCGTGCTCAAGGGCGGCTGGTACATCGGCCCGCGCGAGAACCACACCGAAAGTGTGCTCGACCCCTTCCCCTACATCGTGCAGGGCAAACAGGTCTGGCTGACCACGCTCTCGGTACCGATTCTGGTCGACGGCGCGTTCCTCGGCGTGGCGGGCACAGACTACAATCTCAATTTCGTTCAGGAAATGGCAAAGAATGTCGACAAGGAACTGTTCGACGGCCAGGGAGCGGTGACCATCGTCAGCTATCAGGGCCTCGTCGTCGCCGACAGCGAGAAGCCGGAACTCATCGGCTCCTCCATGCAGAACATCATCGCCGAGGGGTGGGAAAAGGATCTCTCCGAGATCCAGGCCGGGAAAAGCGCCGCGACCATCGACCAATCCAAGGGACAGTTCGTGGTCTTCGCCCCGATCCCCCTGGGACGCACCGGCAAACCGTGGTCGGTCATGATCCGCGTCGATTTGGCGACCGTTATGGCCGACGCCATCGACTTGGACACGGAACTGAGCGCCGCGGGACGGAAAAGCGTCGCCATGCTGGTGGGCACCGGGGCCGGGACCACGGTTCTGGCCATCGCGCTGCTCTGGTATGCGGCAGGAGGCATCGTCCGCCCCATCCGCAGCACGGTCGAGGTCCTCAAGGATATCGCCGAGGGCGAGGGCGACCTGACTAGGCGCCTGGAGATCAAGGCCAACGACGAAGTCGGCGAAATGGCCAGCTGGTTCAACCAGTTCATGGAAAAACTGCGCGAACTGATCGGCCAGATCGTGGACGACGCCGGTTCGCTCAATACCGCCTCCGCGTCCCTGTCCGACATCGCCAGGCAGATGAAGGAAGGGGCCGAATCCATGGCCGAACGGTCCCGTACCGTGGCCACCGGCGCCGAGGAGATGGACGGGACCATGGTCGGGGTCGCTGCGGCCTGCGAGCAGGCGGCTATCAGCGTCAACATGGTGGCCACTGCGACCGACGGCATGAACCTGACCGTCCGGGAGATCGCCAAGAAAACCGAAGAGTCGCGGACCATCTCCGAGTCGGCGGTGCTCAAGGCCGGCGAGGTCTCGGGCAAGCTGGGCAACTTGGGACAGAGCGCCCTGGAGATCAGCAAGGTCACGGACGTCATTTCGGCCATCTCCTCCCAGATCAACCTGCTGGCCCTGAATGCCACCATCGAGGCGGCCCGGGCCGGCGACGCTGGACGGGGCTTCGCCGTGGTCGCGTCCGAAGTGAAGGAACTGGCCAAGCAGACGGCCGACGCAACGCAACTGGTCCAGAGCCAGATCAGCAAGATTCAGGTCTCCACCGAGGAGACGGTGTCCGAAGTGGCCCAGATTCTGGATATATTCAAGAACGTCAGTGAAAACGTCGCCTCCATCGCACAGGACGTCGAAGGACAGGCCTCCACCACGCAGGAGATCGCCGACAACATCACCCAGACGTCGGCCGGCATCCAGGAGGTCAATCTGAGCGTCAGCCAGGGGTCAGGGGTCGTGCGTTCAATAACTACCGAAATCAACAACGTGAACGAGTCCGTGCAGGAGGCGTCCGTTTCCATCGGCCGGGTCAACGACAGCGCCGGAGAGCTGTCCGGCCTGTCCGGCAAGCTGCAGGAGCTCGTAGGACGCTTCAAGATCTGAGAATGAGCCATCGCGTCGCGGACACTGCCGGCCGCCGGAGGTGTCCGCGACGCACGTTCAAGAAATACGGAAACAGCCTGATTAACGCTTCCGCTCTGGTCGCGGAATAATTATTGTATTCGCCATCCCGATCCAGAAGGAAGCGCATGCCCTCATGAAAAAAATAAGCATTTCGGCCCGTCTGATCCTGGTCATGAGCCTCATCGCGGTCCTGACGGCCGGCCTGTCCGCCTATCTCATCCTCCGCTTCATCGAGAGCGGAGAACAGGTCAAGGTCCTGGCCGAGGAAGGCACGCAGGGCATCGTCTGGGGCGAAAAAGCCAATTTTCACCTGCACAACCTGATCATCAACTTCTACAGGGCCAACAGCGGCGACATGAAGTGGGTCACGGCCATGGAGGAGAACATCCCCAGGGTCCGCTCGGCCCTGGACGAATACGCCAAGACCGCGCGGGACCCGGAGAACAGGCGTATGCTGGCCGAAACCAGGGAAGCCCTGGACATCTACGCGGGCGACATCCTGATCCTGGGACAATCCTTCCGGAAGGGCGTCTTCGGGCCGGGCATCATCCAGGTCCTCAACGACCTCGACACCAAGACGCACGCCAACCGCCTGATCACCGCCATCACGAACCTGGTCGAGTACTCCAAGGCCCTGGCCGAGAAGAACCGCGCCAGCTTCTTCGCCGACATGTCCGCCAACACAAGGGCCTCCATTGTCCTGGCCTGCGTCGTCATCCTCATCCTGATCTGGGCGGGGTATATGGGCGTCATCTGGACCAGGGACGAAATCGCCGAGCACAACGCCAAGGAGCGGCTGCTGCAGAAGCTGCGGACCGACCTGCTGAACAGCCTCGAAGCGGCCGGCGCCGTCTCGCGTCATATCGCATTCGACAGCGGCGCCCTCACGTTCGTCGGAGAGGTCGAGAAGGTGCTGGGCCTGCGGGGGGATGCCGTCTCCAATTTCGTCGAGTACGCGCGCCAAATCCATCCGGACGACCGCGACAGGGTCCTGGGCGAGATTCCAGTGGATAATATCGGCGGTTGGGATGAATTCATTGGCCTGCTCCAGGACGATTTCATCGAGGTCGACGGCAAAAGGCTGCTGAAAAAGGACTCCCGATTGGTGCGAAGCTGGATCGAGCAGGCCGGCTCCGACACGGCCACCAACCACCGGGAGTTCAGATGCCGATCCGCGACCGGGGACGACCGGCAGTGGCGCTGGAAGCGCAGCCTCTTCAAGCTGCTGCCCCACCCCTCCGGCCTGGGTTATTCCGGGGAAAGCGGCATCGTGTTCGACATCACGGATGAATACGAGATGCGAAACGCGCTGATCCGGGCCAAATACGACGCCGAAGCGGCCAACAGGGCCAAGAGCGATTTCCTGGCCCGCATGAGCCACGAAATCCGCACGCCCATGAACGCCATCATCGGCATGACCCATCTCATCCTGCGCACCGAGGTCAACGAGGCGCAAAAGGACTACCTGTCCAAGATACTCTCCTCAGCCCGGGTGCTCATGGGCATCATCAACGACATCCTGGACTACTCCAAGATCGAGGCGGACCGGATGCAGCTCGAAGACCTCCCCTTCCGCCTGGACGACGTGTTCAAGTCCCTGGCCGACGTCATCCTCGTCAAGGCCCAGGAAAAACAGCTGGAGGTCATCTTCGCCGTTTCCGACGACACCCCGCAATGGCTGGTCGGGGATGCCCTGCGTCTGGGCCAGGTGCTCATCAATCTGGCCGGCAACGCCGTCAAGTTCACCCCCGACGGCGAAATCCTCGTCAACGTCGGGGTGATGGAGCGGAGCGAACATGCGGTGCAGCTCCACTTTTCCGTGACCGACAGCGGCATCGGCCTGACGGCCGAGCAGATTCAGGGCCTGTTCCAGCCCTTCACCCAGGCCGACGGCACCATCACCCGCAGGTTCGGCGGAACCGGCCTGGGACTGGCCATCAGCAAGAGCCTGGTGGAGGCTATGGACGGAAGCATCTGGGTGGAGAGCCAGCCGGACAAGGGCAGCACCTTCCATTTCACCGCCAGGCTCGGCCTCGCCCCGGACCAGCCGACGCAGCTGTTCCTGCCCCTGGACCTCAGATGCCTGAAAACCCTCGTCATCGACGACAACAGCACGGCCAGAAGCAGCTTCGCCGACATGCTGAAAGCCCTCTTCGCCACGCCGCCCGTCACGGCCACGTCCGCGGACGAAGCCCTGGACACGCTCCTGGCTCCGGACGCAACGGGCATCCCCTACGACCTGATCTTCGTGGATTGGAGGATGCCCGGCAAGGACGGCATCGAAACCGCTCGCCTGATCAAGGACAGGATACGGGAAACCGGCAGTTCGACCTCCCTTGTCTTGATGGCCAACGGCTACGAACTGGAAACAGCCCGCCCCAGCGCGCAGTTGGCCGGGGTGGACGCGTTTCTGGCCAAGCCGGCCTGCCCTTCGGACATCTTCGACACCGTGGCCACCCTCTGCGGCCGTAAAACCGAACCGGGCAAGGGTTCGCACATCGTCGTCAGCATGGGCAAGCTCGATCGGGTCCGCGGCACGCGCATTCTCCTGGTCGACGACAACCTGTTCAACCAGCAGGTGGCGGGGGAGCTTCTCGAGCAGGCCGGCATGGTGGTCGAGATCGCCTCGAACGGCTTTTCCGCCCTGGAAATGGCCGCAGCAAACGACTACGACCTCATTTTCATGGATATCCAGATGCCCGATCTCGACGGGCTGGAGGTCACCAGGCGCATCCGTCAGATGCACGAAGCCGCGCACCTGCCCATCGTGGCCATGACCGCCCATGCCCTGGCCGAGGACCGCGCCAAAAGCCTGGCCGCGGGCATGAACGATCACATCACCAAACCCATCGACCCCGAAGAGCTGCTGGCCCAGGTGGTCAAATGGGGAAACCCGGAACGCGGCGCGCACGCCCCGGCCCCTGCTCCGCAGATCGGGCCCGGAATGTCCGGGGAGCCGGACACCGTCTTCCGTTTCGCGGAAATCGACCATCAGGCGGGGCTCGGGCGCTGCCTCGGGAACACCGAGTCCTACCTCAGGCTCCTGCGCCTCTTCCACCAGGAATACTCGCGCTTCGCCAGGCAGTGCGAAGAGCACGGGACGCGCGGCGAATGCGAACAGATCCGCCATCTGGCCCACGCCATCAAGGGACCGGCCGGTTCCATCGGCGCGCGGAAACTCCAGGCCGCGGCCGACGACCTGGAACAGGCCCTCGGGGCAAAGGACGCCACCCCGGACAACCGGCTGCTCCTGTCCTTCCGGCAGGCTCTGGAGGCGGTCATGCGCGATCTTGACCCCATCCTCCGCCAGGCGGAAAGCGGAGCGCCGGCGGCCGCCCCCTGCGTGTTCGCCGGCGACGGGGACACGAGCCGGAAGCTTTTGGAGCGCTTGCGGTCGTGTCTGGAAAAGAACGACGCCGAAGCTTCGGCTGTGCTGCCGGAGTTCGGCGCGGTGAACGCCTGGCCGGAACTTGCCGACGACTGGGCGCAGCTGAAGGCGCACATCGGAAACTTCGACTTCGAGCAAGCCCTGGAGCCCCTCAATCGCATCGAAGCATGGCTGCAGGCCAGGAAAAACGTCGATGATGAACACTGAAAAACCGCGCATCCTGATCGTCGACGATGAAGTCTTCAACCTGCAGTTCCTGACCGAACTGCTCATCACCGACCATCATGTCAGCACGGCCAAGGACGGGCCGAAAGCCCTGCAGCTCGCGCAGTCCCTCCTGCCTGACCTCGTCATCCTGGACGTGGTCATGCCGGGGATGGACGGCTACGAGGTCATTCAGGCCCTGAAAGCCAACCGCAAGACCCGCCACATTCCGGTGATCTTTCTGACCGGCCTGGACAACGCCCGGGACGAGGAAAAAGGGCTCTCCCTGGGTGCGCTGGATTACATCAGCAAGCCCTTCCACCCCGCCATCGTCAAGGCGCGGGTCAACAACATCCTGGAACTGGTCCAGCACCGCAAGCTCCTGGAAAAGATCGCCCTCATCGACGGGCTGACGGGCGTGCCCAACCGCAGAGCCTACGACGAACGCCTGCAGCACGAATGGCACCGGGCCTGCCGAAGCGGCGAGCCTTTTTCCCTGGCCTTCGTGGACATCGATTACTTCAAGCAGTTCAACGACACCTACGGCCACGCCGCCGGCGATCTTGCCCTCAAAAAAGTCGCCCAGACCCTGAACTCCGTGCTGAAGCGCACATCCGACTTTGTCGCCCGCTACGGCGGCGAGGAATTCGCCTTCATTCTGCCGAGCATCTCCTTCCAGAACGCCCAAGCCTTCGCGACCCAAGCCTGTCTGGAAGTGCACGGCATGGGTTTGGAGCACAAGGCATCCTCCGCTGCGGACGTCATCACCATCAGCATCGGCGGCGCCACCACCCTGCCCGCCCGCAACCAGCACCTCGGAGCGTTCACCAAACACGTCGACACGATGCTCTATCAGGCGAAGGAAGCGCGTAACCGGGCCGTGTGGAGCTTTTTCCAGGAAAGCTGACGGCGTGCGCGTTCAGCGACAGCCCAGGCGGCCGAGCCTCCGTCGCCCCTTCGCAATTGTTTACATGGTCATCCTGGCAGCCGCTACCTTGGCCACGTTCTCGATGTTCTCCTCGTTGGCCGGGCTTTCGCCTTTCTGAAATCCTACCTCCATGAGATTCAGATGGACGAAATCACTGAACCCCGCCTCTTCGAGCGTCTTCTTGGCGCAGTTCAACGGGCAACCATCGATGACCAGAACACTGGCAGCAGCCTCGGTGGACGTGATGATGCCGCTGACGCGCCCGCCGATCCCGGCCAAGCAGAACATGCGGCCCACACCATCCCTGGTAAGCTTGCGCGCGGCCTGGTCAGCCAAGGCGCCCACGTCGGCCCCACCCGAACAGGCGAAAATGAGTTTCGGGGCTCCTCCGCACGCACAGGAACAGGAATGCTTTTCGGACATAACGACTCTCCTATTTCACCAGAATTTTTTTCAGTTCATCCACGGTCGGCACCTTGCCGACCAATTTGACGTCTCCATCCACCACCAGGCCCGGAGTCATCATCACTCCGAACGCCATGATTTGATTCACGTCCGAAACCTTTTCGATCTCATACGCCAACCCCAGAGCGTCGGCAGCCGTCTTTACGGCTTCCGTCAACTTGACGCACTTGGGACACCCCGTGCCCAGAATCTGAATCTTCATACATCCTCCTGATTTCAGAAATTGGGGCATCAACCCCAGATCGATCCGTAAAAAAGACCCGAGAACGTGGCCATGACGATGACCAGACTGACAAAAACCACGGTCTTCTTCACGCCCATAATGCTGTTGATGACCAGCATGTTCGGCAGGCTGAGCGCTGGCCCGGCCAGAAGCAGGGCCAGGGCCGGGCCCTTGCCCATGCCCGCGCCGATGAGTCCCTGCAGGATGGGCACCTCGGTCAGGGTGGCGAAGTACATGAACGCTCCGGCGAAGGAGGCGAAGAAGTTGGCCATGAATGAATTGCCGCCCACGGCCTTGGCCACCCACTCCGAGGGAATGAGGCCTTCATACCCGACGCGGCCCAGAAGCGCGCCGGCAATGAGCACGCCGAAAAGAAGGAGCGGCAGAATCTGCTTTGCAAATCCCCAGGATGCCGAAAACCAGTCTCCGGCCTCGCCTTCGTGCGTGCTTGTAAATGCGGACAAACCAATAACTCCGGCCGTGAACGCGATCAGCGGATGATCCGGAAAAAAGAAAGCCAGAAGCACCACAGGCACAGCTGCGACGGCTACTTTCCACGCTTTGATCTCAAACCATGCCACGAGAATGAGTCCCAATGATACAGCAAAGAGAGATGTCAGGATCCATTTTGCACCGAAAATGGCGGCCCAAAGCCCGGTTTCTTCCTGAGGCCGAGCCCAATTGGCGAAAACAAGAATGGCGACCATGGAGGCGAAATAGAGCGCATTCTGCCACAGGGGACGCTTAACTTCCTCCTCGATTTGAGCCATTTGGAGAACTTGCCGCTGAGCTTCTTCCTTATGAAAAAAGACATGCATGAGCACGCCGATGATCACGCTGAACGATATGGCCCCCACTGCTCTTGCGATACCCATTTCAGTGCCGAGCACCCGTGCGGTCATGACAATGGCCAGCACGTTGATGGCCGGGCCGGAGTAGAGGAACGCACAGGCCGGTCCAAGCCCCGCGCCCATGCGGTAGATGCCAGCGAAAAGGGGCAGCACCGTGCAGGAGCATACGGCCAGGATGGTGCCGGAGACAGCGGCCACGCCGTAGGCCAGAACCTTGTTGGCCTTGGCCCCCAGGTACTTCATGACCGAGCCCTGGCTGACGAAGACCGATATGGCGCCTGCTATGAAGAAGGCGGGGATCAGACAAAGGAGCACGTGCTCCTGAGCGTACCATTTGACGAGGTGAAACGCTTCGAGGATGGCGTTGTCAAAGCGCTGCGTGCCGACGGGCAGATAAAAACAGGCCAGGAACACGGCCACGATGATTGCCAGCGGCTTCCACTCTTCTCTCCAGTTCATGACAAACCCCTACTTGAGTTGCGGCCGGTCAGAGAGGCCGGTCATTGAAAGATGGTCCAGGGCCCGCGCGGACAGCACGGCCTCCACGCAATGGATGAAACTCAGGACGCACGGGACCTTGAGGCTGTAGTAGACCTGCTTGCCCCGCTTCTCGTCCTGCACGATGCCTGCCTGCTTGAGCACGGTCAGGTGCTTGGAAACCGTCGAAAAATCCGCGTCGACGGCATCGGCGAACTCGCAAACGCACTTCTCGCCGGATTCCAACTGCTCGACCATCCACAAGCGGGTCGGGTGAGCCAAAGCCTTGAGCACGGCAGCCTTGGCTTCATAGAATCTCTTGTCTTCAGATTTCATAAACGCTCCTTCATTTGCACGAATGACCAAATATGCAAACAGCAGATCTCCGTCAAGTGGGTCACGAGAATTCCGGAGTTGAAGGGATTGTCGTCCGACAAAATCTGGGAAAAGAATTGACGCGGATAATACTTGGCAATATTGCCAAGCATAAAACCGAGGAAGCCCATGCTCATGCACCTTCGACCGACCAGGGAAGAATTCGAGGCCCGCGCCAAAGTCATGAAGGCCCTGGCCCACCCGACCCGCCTCATGATGATCGAGGAATTGTCGAGGGGCGAGCGTTGCGTCTGCGACCTGCGCGACCTGGCGGGTTGCGACCTGTCCACGGTCTCCAAGCACCTCGCGCTGCTGAAGGACGCGGGCATCGTCGAGGACGAGAAGCGGGGCAAGCAGGTCTACTACCGGCTGCGCGTGCCGTGCGTGCTGAATTTCTTCCACTGCCTGGATTCGGTGCTCACGGCGCGGGACCGGCTGGGCTGATTCTTGGCCGTCTCGCCAAGTCAACTTCAACCTGTATGGAGCTATCATGAAAAAAATTCACGTCATGGGTCCTGGCTGCCCCAAGTGCACGGAAACCTTCAAGATCGTCGAGGCGGCCATCGCCGAATCAGGGGTGGAGGCCAGCCTGGAAAAGGTGACCGACTTCACCGAGATCGCCAAGTTCGGCGTGTTCACCACCCCGGCCGTGGCCGTTGACGGCACGGTCAAGATCATGGGCAAGGTGCCCAAGAAGGCCGATGTGGTGGCCTGGCTGACCGCATAATGTGCTTTGGGTTCAACGCATCGAACGCCTGGGCCTAACTTTGCGATCGCCGCAAAAAGTCGTCATCCCCCTGAAGAAGGGGATTCATGTCCTTTTAACTCCTTGGAAGGCATGGATTCCCGCCTTCGCGGGAATGACGCACGGGTCCACTCGCGACTTTTCGCAGTTGCCCTTCCTTCAAGCAAATTGCGTTGAATCGAAGCAAACCACTACGTTTTCAAACCGATAACTTAGCAACCCTTTCTCCGAGGTTTCCATGAACGGCTTTCGCCTCCTCCTCGCCCTCCTCTTCCTCGCTTCCGCCAGCCAGGCGCTTGCCGCCCCGTTCCCGCTCATCTCCGGCGATCCCCAGGAAGTGCCCATCAAGGGCATGGTCACCATGGTGGACATCGGTGCAAAAGCCTGCATCCCGTGCAAGATGATGATCCCGGTCATCGAATCCCTGTCAGAGGAGTACGAGGGCCGGGCCGGCATCGTTTTCATCGATGTCTGGAAAAACCCGAAGGAGGCCGAAAAGTTCGGCATCCGCGCCATCCCCACCCAAATATTTTATGACAAGGACGGCAAGGAGGCCATGCGCCACGAAGGCTACTTTTCCAAAGAGGAAATCATCAAGGTTCTCACAAAACTCGGGGTAAAATGATGGATCAGTTCCTGATCCTTATCCACGAATGGATGGGGTCCGGGGCAGGGCTGGCGGCCGTGGGCTGTTTTCTGTGGGGCGTGGTCAGCGTGCTCTTCAGCCCCTGCCATCTGGCCTCCATCCCCCTCATCGTCGGCTACGTGGCGGGTCAGGACAAGCTGGTGGAAGGGCGTCAGGCCGCCCTCTACGCCGGCCTCTTCACGACCGGGTTGTTCCTGACCATTGCCGCCATCGGCGTGATCTGCGCCCTGCTCGGCCGGATGCTCGGTGACGTGGGCCCCTATTGGACCATTGTCGTGGGGCTCATCCTCTTGTGGGTCGCCATGGACATGCTCGGCGTGGCCAAGTGCTCCATGGGCGGCAGCCTCATGGGTCGGTTCAAACTGCGCGGCATGGGCGGAGCTTTCGTACTTGGCTTGGCCTACGGCATCCTGTCGGGCTCCTGCACCTTCGGCTTCATCGCCCCCATCCTGGCCGTCATCACGGTTCAGGAAAAAATCATGACCGGCATCCTGCTCATCATCCTTTTCGGCCTCGGACACTGCATCCCAATCGTCATCGCCGGAAGTTCCGCGGCCCTGGTCCGCCGCCTCATGGCAAATGCCTCCTGGCAACGCGGAGGTACGGCCTTCCGCCGCCTGGCGGGGGTTCTCATCGGAATCATGGGCGTCTATTTCATCGCCAGGCCCTTTCTGCCTGCCTGAAGATCGTCACGCCAGAACACGCTCCACAGACTCTTCGCCTCCCGATCAGCGCCGTTCCACCGAATTCCCGAATACGGCTGATATTGACATATTCGCTTATGCGGATATGTTAAAGCCATGGAACGCACCGCCGAAATTCTCAAAGCCCTCTCCGACCCCACCCGTCTGCGCATCGTATCGCTGCTGCGCCACGGCGAACTCTGTGTCTGCGACCTGATGGAAGCACTGGGCATCCCGCAGTCGACCATATCGCGGCATCTCGCCACGCTGAAGAACGCGGGCTGGGTCAAGGCCCGCCGCAGCGGGAAATGGATGCACTACGTCCTCCTCGACCCGGTTCCGTCCCTCCAAATGCGTATAGCGGACATCCTCCGGGAAGAACTCCCCCTGATCGCCGCGTGCCGGGAGGATGACAAACGCTATTTCGCCTATCTTGCCGTCAAACCGTCACAATCCTGTGACTGACAACCCGTAGAGAGGCTCTCATGACCGAATCCGTCATCCGCAAACTGTCCTTCCTGGACCGCTACCTGACCCTCTGGATCTTCCTGGCCATGTTCGTCGGCGTGGGGCTGGGCTATCTGGCGCCGGGCGTGAAGGACGTCGTGGGCGCCTTCCAGGTCGGGACCACCAACATTCCCATCGCCATCGGCCTCATCATCATGATGTACCCGCCCCTAGCCAAGGTGAAATACGAGGAACTCGGACACGTTTTCCGCAACGGCCGCGTTCTGGCCCTGTCCCTGGTCCAGAACTGGGTCATCGGCCCCATTCTGATGTTCCTGCTGGCCATCGGCCTGCTGTCCGGCTACCCGGAATACATGGTCGGCCTGATCCTCATCGGCCTGGCCCGCTGCATCGCCATGGTCATCGTCTGGAACGACCTGGCCAAGGGCGACACTGAGTACTGCGCGGGTCTGGTGGCCTTCAACTCCATCTTCCAGGTCCTCTTCTTCTCGGTCTACGCCTGGGTCTTCATCACGATCTTGCCCGGCTGGTTCGGCCTCAAGGGCATGGAGGTGGACATCTCCATGGGCCAGATCGCCGAGAGCGTCTTCATCTACCTGGGCATTCCCTTCCTGGGCGGCATGATCACACGTTTTGTGGGTCTGAAGACCAAGGGCAAGGACTGGTACGAGAAGGTCTTCATCCCCAAGATCAGCCCCTTCACGCTCATTTTCCTCCTGTTCACCATTCTGGTCATGTTCTCCCTCAAGGGCGAGTACATCGTGCAGCTGCCCATGGACGTGGTGCGGGTGGCCATCCCCCTGACGATCTACTTCCTGGTCATGTTCCTTATGTCCTTCTATCTCTCGGCCAAGGCCGGGGCGACCTACGAGCAGTCCACGACACTCAGCTTCACGGCGGCCTCCAACAACTTCGAACTGGCCATCGCCGTGGCCATCGCCGTCTTCGGCATCAATTCCGGCCAGGCCTTCGCCGCGGTCATCGGCCCCTTGGTCGAGGTGCCGGTCCTCATCGCCCTGGTCGGCGTGGCCCTGCGTTTCAAGGAAAAGTACTTCCCCCACGCCGTAGGCACCCTGCAAGGAGTCTGTCACGTGCGGGTCAAACCCGAAGCCTGAGGTTCCATGCGCATTCTCTTCTTATGCACCGGCAACTCCTGCCGCAGCCAGATGGCCGAAGGGTGGGCCAGGCGTCTGAAAAAGGGCGTGATCGAGGCCAGCTCGGCCGGCATCGTGCGCCACGGCCTGAACCCTTACGCCATGCGCGTGATGGAGGAGGCGGGAGTGGACATGTCCGGCCACTCGTCCAAGACCCTGGACGACCTGACGGGCCTGGGGTTCGACGTGGTGGTCACGCTGTGTGGGCACGCTAGCGAAACGTGCCCCATCTTTCCGGGACAGGTACGCCGGGTGCACCGCGGCTTCGACGACCCGCCGAGCCTGTGCGCCGGCATGACGGACGAAGAGGAGATCCTGTCCGTCTACCGCCGGGTGCGCGATGAGATCCGGGAGTTCGTGAGCGGATTGCCCGGCTCTCTGGATTGATCCGCAGAGAAAGCACCCCGCGACGCCGCAGGCGGCAGGGATGCGCGCAGGTTCAAAAAAGCGGGGCGCCCAGGCAAACGCATGGGCGCCCCGCATCCATTTCGCTCAGTTCATTTGACGACGATCAGCTCGTACTCCCGGGTGCCCAGCCCGATCTTCTCGGCATGCTCCAGGCAGGAGCGCCATTCCGATTGCGGCGTGGAGTTTTTGAAGTGATCGTGATGGTCAAGGAAGTCGGGCCTCGACATGTTCTCGAAGAGATGGCTCCCTGGGAGCGGCTTGGCCTTCATGCAAGCGTCCACGCAGGCCTGGTCCAGGGCCAGCGGGTCGAAGGAGGCGAACATGCCCAGATTGGGCAGGATGGGCACGTCGTTTTCCCCGTGACAATCGCAGAAGGGCGAGACGTCGACGATCAGGGAAATGTGGAAGCACGGACGGCCGTCCACGACCGCCTTGGTGTATTCCGCCATGCGCCGGTTCAGGAGTTCGTTGGCCGCGAAGTTCGTGAACGCGATGGCGTCGAAATTACACGCCCCGAGGCAGCGGCCGCAGCCGACGCAGTTGTCCTCGTTGACGCGCATCTTTTTGGCCTCGGCGTCGAAAAAGAGCCCGTCGTTGGCGCATTCCTTCAGGCAGGCCATGCAGCCCCGGCACTTGGCCTCGTCGATTGAGGCCTTGCCGCCGCTGTGCTGCTCGGTCTTGCCGGCCCGGGAACCGCAGCCCATGCCGATGTTCTTGATGGTCCCGCCGAACCCGATCATCTCGTGGCCCTTGAAGTGCGTCAGGCTGATGAACACGTCGGCGTCCATGACGGCACGCCCGATCTTGGCCTCCTTCACGTACTCCCCGCCTGCCACGGGCACGGCGATATCGTCGGTCCCCTTGAGCCCATCGCCGATGAGGACGGGGCAACCGACGGAGAGCGGCGTGAATCCGTTTTCCCAGGCGCACTCCAGATGGTCCAGGGCGTTCTTGCGCTTTCCCGGGTACATGGTGTTGCAGTCCGTCAGAAACGGCTTGCCGCCCAGTTCCTTGACCACGTCGGCCACGGCCTTGGCGTAGTTGGGACGCAGGTAGCTGATGTTGCCCAGTTCGCCGAAATGCAGCTTGATGGCCACGAACTTCCCGTCCATGTCGATCTCCCCGATGCCGGCTTTCCTGATCATCTTCTTGAGCTTGGTGGGCAGGCCGTCGCCAAAGGCCACCGTACGGAAATCGGTAAAATAAACCTTCGCTTTCTCCATTGTCATGCATCCTTTTTTCCAGGTTGATTGCACGGGACGCCGGGCGCATCCGCTGGGGAGGCACCCCGCTCTCGCCCGATCTCGTGTCTGCCGTTTTCACGCACTGCGCTGAAAAAATCAAAGCCCAAAAGAGCCGCGACGGCGCGCCGCCCTCATCGACCACCCGACCTGCGCGGCATGGATGTCGTTCTCCGGGAAATGTTGATATGAGGCGAAGAATTACGTATCGTTGACTCTACCGCTTTTGTCCACGGGGTAGGCGCTGTCAGCTGACCATGGCTCGTGCGGGCCACGAGACGCCACACGCGACAATAGCCCCAAGGCCCCATCGCCCGGAGATTCGTTTCGGACTTCGACGTGCCGATGCGGTGCGATTCGGCAATACGGGTTTGCAACACCACACTGAAATAACGGAGGCTACACTATGAAAAATTGTCTGAAGATCATGAAAATCATGCTGTGCATGCTGCTGGTCGCGTCTTTCGTGGGCTGCGCCGGAACAAAGACGCGCGAAAGCACGGGGCAGTACATTGACGATTCCGCCATCACAACCAAGGTCAAGGCCGCCATATTCGCCGAAGAATCCCTGAAGACGCTGCAGATCACGGTGGTCACGTTCAAGGGCGTCGTGCAGTTGAGCGGCTTTGTCGATTCGGCGGCCAGCGTCACCAAGGCGGGCAAGGTCGCCCGCGGCGTCGAGGGGGTGAAGTCGGTCAAGAATGACCTCGTGGTCAAATGACCTCCGGCTGCGGCCCCCACACGCCGGACAGCCCGGCAGCACGCGATGTGGCTGCCGGGCCGTTGCCGGCTTCCGCGCGAAAAGAGGAGAACACATGCCGGCATCCAAAGAGAAAAAGCTGGAAATGCTCCGTTCCATGCTCCTGGCCCGAAAATTCGAGGAAGCGCTGACGGAGCTGTGCATGATCAAGAACAAGATCCCGGGGATGATGATTCTGTGCACGGGCCAGGAGGCCGTCGGCGCCGGGGTGTGCGCCGCCCTGGCGGCTGAGGATGTCATCATCACCAACCACCGCAGCCACAGCCACCTGCTGGCCAAGGGTGCGGACCCGAAGCTGCTGATGGCCGAAATCTTCTGCAAGAGGACGGGGTGCAACAAGGGCAAGAGCGGCACGCTGCACTTGGCCGTACCCGAGGTCAACGCGCCCTGCACCACCACCGTGGTCGGCGGGGGCCCACCCATCGCCGTGGGCCGGGCCTTTGCCCAGCAGTACCGGGGCGAACAACGCGTGACCGTCTGCTTCATCGGCGACGGCGCGGCCAACGAGGGCTCCGTACACGAGGCCATGAACCTGGCCAGCGTGTGGCGCCTGCCGGTCGTCTTCGTCTGCGAAAACAACGTCTACGCCGGCGCCCAGCGTTACGAGGAGCACACCAGGGCCGCCAACATCGCCGACCGCGCGGCCGGGTACGCCATGCCCGGCGTGGTAGTCGACGGCAACGACGCCCTGGCGGTCCACGATTCGGTCAAGAAGGCCCGGGAGCGGGCCCTGGCCGGGAAGGGCCCGACCCTGATCGAATACAAGACCTACCGCTGGCGGGGCCACGGCGAAAACGACATGCAGATCTACCAGCCCAAGGACGAGATAGCCCGCTGGCAGGCCGCATGCCCCATCCCCAGGCTGCGCGCCGACATGCTCGCCGAAGGCCTCATCACCGCGGACGAGGTCAGGGCGATGGAGGCCCGCGCCGAGGCCGTCGTACAGGAAGCCATCCGCTTCGCAGAGGAGAGCCCCTTCCCCGAGCCCCACGAGGCCCTCGAAGACGTCTTCGCCTGAAAAAACCGGAACGCACACGAAGGAGTCGCAGCATGCAGAAACTCGGGATGGGACAGGCCGTGAACCAGGCCCTGCGCGAAGAAATGATCCGGGACTCGGGCGTCTTCATCGCCGGCGAGGGCGTCGGCGTAAGCATCCACGACAGCCCCATGCTCCCTACGCACGGACTGCTGGCGGAGTTCGGACCGGCCCGCGTCAAGGACACCCCTGTTTCGGAAGCGGCCATCGCCGGGCTTGCCGTGGGGGCGGCGGAAGCGGGGCTCAGGCCTGTCGTGGAGATCATGTTCAACCCGTTTTTCACCCTGGCCTCGGACATGATCGTCAACCACGCCGCCAAGCTGCGCTATCTTTCTGGGGGCAAGTCGTCCTTCCCGCTGGTGGTGCGCATGAAATCCGGGGCGGGTTTCGGCGCCGGGTGCCAGCACGCCCACAACCTGGAGGCCTGGGTTGCCCACTGCCCCGGCCTGAAGGTGGTCATGCCCGCGACGCCGGCCGACGCCAAGGGGCTGCTCAAGTCCGCCATCCGGGACCCCAACCCCGTAGTCTTCATCGAAGACATGATGCTCTACTTCGCGCCGGGGCCGGTTCCCGAAGGCGAATACCTGATCCCCATCGGCCAGGCCGACGTCAAGCGGCCTGGCCGGGACGTGACCGTGGTCACCTGGTCCAAGATGCTCGGCGTGGCCATGGGCGCGGCCGAGACGCTGGCCGCCGAGGGGATCGAAGCCGAGGTCGTGGACCTGCGCACCCTGTCCCCCCTGGACACGGAGACCATCCTCGCCTCGGTGCGCAAGACCGGCCGACTGGTCGTCCTGCACGAGGCCTGCCGCACGGGCGGTTTCGCCGGGGAGGTGGCGGCGGTGGTCATGGAACAGGCCTTCGACAGCCTGAAGGCCCCCCTGCGGCGCGTGACCGGCCCGGACATCCCGGTCCCGGCCAGCCCGCCCTTGGAGCGCTTCTTCATCCCGGACCAAGGGCAGCTGATCGCGGCAGTGAAGGAAATCGTCTGAAGTCCCCGGACATCCTCCCCGACCGGGGAGCAGGCCGCACCGCGGTCATGCCCCGCGGGTCGGAACGATGAGACGCACAAAGGCCGGCATTACGCTTCATCGCGTTGCCGGCCTTTGCGCGTGCTGGCCCGTCACCGCTGCCGGCACGGCCGTGGGTCCGCACCGACAGGATTTCTTGCGCGCGGGGCGAAGCGGAAACATCCGACTGGACAAACCCGCCAGGCATCGCGTTTGATGGGCACCTGCGAAACAAGGAGCACCCATGCGTTACATCCACCACCCCCAAACTGACCCGGCCTTTAACCTCGCCGCCGAGGAATGGCTGCTGCGCAACACGGACCAGGACATCTTCATGCTCTGGCGCAACCACCGGGCGGTCATCGTCGGGCGCAACCAGAACACCGCCGCCGAGATCGACGAGGCCTACGTGCGCGAGCACGACATCACGGTCATCCGCCGCATGACCGGCGGCGGGGCCGTGTTCCACGACCTGGGCAACGTCAACTTCTCCTTCATCCAGCTCGGCAGCCAGAGCAGGCACCTGGACTTCCACCGATTCACGGCCCCCATCCTCGAAGCCCTGCGGGCCATGGGCGTGGACTGCCGGTTCGAGGGCCGCAACGACCTGACCATCGACGGCCTCAAGTTCTCGGGCAACGCCCAGCTCATCGAGAAGGACCGCGTCCTGCACCACGGCACCCTGCTCTTCTCGGCCCAGATGGCCGACCTGTCCGGCGCCCTCAAGGCCAACCCGCTCAAGTTCGAGGACAAGGCGGTCAAGAGCGTCAAGAAGCGGGTCACGAACATTTCGAGCCACCTGCCGGAGCCCATGGACGTCGAGACCTTCATCGCCCGCGTCATGGACCACGTCTCCGGCGGCGCGCCCGGCCACGCCCTGGGCCTGCGCCCCGACGAGGAGGCGGGAATCCGCGAACTGGTGCGCACCAAATACGGCACCTGGGACTGGAACTTCGGCGCCTCGCCGGACTACGGCATCGCCCAATGCCGCAAGACTGCTGGCGGGCTGGTGGAGATCCATCTGGACGTGCATCAGGGCCGCATCCGCCGCGCCCGCATCTTCGGGGACTTCTTCGGCGTCCGCCCGGTGGCCGAACTGGAGGCCCTCCTGGCCGGCCGCCGACACGAACGCGCGGACATCGAGGCAGCCCTTGAAGGGGTGAGCGTGGGGGAATTCATCCGCGACGTGGACTCGGGGACATTCATCGACTGCCTGTTCTGAAATCGACCGGAGCACGGGGAGCGGAAATTCAAGGCCCTGCCCGCTACGCGACCGTTTGGGTGTCGCGCAGCAGGCAGGCAGGGCCGTCAGCCCAGCAGCACGCTGCGGATCAGCACGGACACGTAACCGACGTAGCAGGCCAGCAGGATCGTGCCCTCGAAACGGTTGATGCGCCCCTGGCCCGGGCCGCGAAAGCCGTAGCCCATGACGAAGAGGGAAAAGGTCAGGCCGGCCATGACCAGGATGTCGCGGGAGAAGACCTCCGGACCGACGCGCAGGGGGGAGATGGACCCGGCGATGCCGACCACGGCCAGGGTGTTGAAGAGGTTCGAGCCGAGGATGTTGCCCAGGGCGATGTCGTCCTCGCCCTTGCGCGCGGCGACGATGGACGAGGCCAGTTCGGGCAGGGACGTGCCCACGGCGACGATGGTCAGGCCGATGATCATGTCGCTGACCCCGAAACCGCGGGCCAGTTCCACCGCTCCCCAGACCAGGATGCGCGAACTGGCCACGAGCAGGACAAGCCCGACCGCCAGCCAGGTCAGGGCGCGGCGCAGGGGCATTGGGCGCCTCATCTCCTGCTCCATCTCCAGACCCAGGGCATCGGTCTGCCGGCGCAGTCCCTGCCAAACGGTCCAGGCCATGAGCCCGCCGAAGACGGCCAGGAGCGTCACGGCATCGCCACGCGAGACCTCCCCGTCCATGAGCTGCCACGCGGCGAAGACGGTCACGGCCGTCAGGATCGGCAATTCCGTGCGCAGCACGCGTGAATGCACCATCACGGGCCGAATGACGGCGGTCAGGCCGAGGATGAGGGCGATGTTGGTGATGTTCGAGCCAAAGGCGTTGCCCAAGGCGATTCCGGGGTTGCCCTGGCTCGCCGACAGCGCCGAGACGACCATCTCCGGCGCGGACGTGCCGAAGCCGACGATGACCATGCCGATGAGCAGCGACGGCATGCCGAGGCGGCTTGCCGCGGAGGCCGCCCCGTCCACAAAACGCTCGGCGCTCCAGACCAGCAGGGCGAGGCCGAACACGACGGCGAGAATCGGGGTGATCATGCGCAGTCCCTCCCGGGGTGCGTGAAGCCCCCGCTCACGATGGGACAACGCCCGGTTTGGACGTCTGAATCCTGGATGAGGCCACCCCTCGGGGATGGCGAAGACGGCAGGAAACGGTTCTTTTTCATGAGACCTCCGGGTCTTGGCCGAAGGTCCAAAAAAAAGACCTCCAGCACGGTTCGGTGCTGAAGGTCTTGCTCATCGGTGTGATCCGACGGCAAGGCCAAGCGCGGAAGCGCCGGTGTTGTTGACCTTGCCTGGAGGAGCTACTCCCCTTCGAAAAAAATAAGTTTACATCTCCCCCACTTCCCCGTCAAGGCCCGGCTCCCGCATCCCCCCCGCATTGCGGGCAATCCGTCCCACATACGAAGATCATGGCAAAAAGAGACGCGATGACACCCAGAAGAGCGAACCGTCACCCACACGAAGTCTCCAAGGGCAACACGACGACCTGATTTCGCCCCTTGTCCTTGCCCACGTACAACGCCTTGTCGGCGACATGGACGCAATCGTTGATGGTCATGCACGGATTCTCACAGGCGCTGACGCCGAAGGTCGCGGTGACCCGGAAAGACTCGCCGCCGCACGAAAAGGGGGTGTCCGCAATGGCCTTGCGGATGCGCTCGGCGATCACGGCGGCCCCTGGGGCATCCGTATCCTTGAGCAGCATGACGAACTCCTCCCCGCCCCAGCGCGCGACCCTGTCCTGGGCGCGCAGGCTGTTCGTCAGAAGCGTCGAGATGACCTTGAGAACCTCGTCGCCGCAGACATGGCCGAAAGTGTCGTTTATGTCCTTGAAATTGTCGACATCGCACATGACAAGAGAAAAACCGGGAAAGACGGCGCGGACCTGCGCGGCGTGCCTTCTGCGGTTCAGCGCGGCGATCTCCGTGTCCAGACAGTCGATGATGGCCCGGCGATTCGGCAGCCCGGTCAGGAAGTCCGTCAGCGCCATCTCCTCGATCTTGCGGTTTTTCTCCTCAAGGGCCGCGTTGGCCGCGGCGAGGCGGTTCTGGGTCAGGAGACGTTCCTCCTCCAGGCGGATGGCGGACGAAAAGGCCTCGATGATGTACTGCTCGATCTCCGTGTATTCGCGCTTGCGGGTGTCGACGACGCACAGCGACCCGACCACCCTGCCTTCCAGCTGGATAGGGAAGCCCAGGTAGGATTTCAGGCCGTACTGCCTGACGTTGGCGTCCAGCGTTGCCCATTCCGTGCCCTCCAGGTCGTTGAGGACAACGGCCTTCATGTTGGACGGGTCGCGGTGCGAGATGGTCATGTCGTAGCAGATATGGCCTTCCGGGGCGTCTTCCCGCTTGAAGCCAGGAGGTTCATGATCGATGGACCACGTCCTGAGCACACCGCCTTCGAGCCGGTTGTAGAACGCCACGTCTGAACCGAGGACCTTTCCCAGCGTGGTGACGACAACGTCGATGTTCCTGATGGGATCGGGTCCGAGCAGATAGAAATAGTCGAAGAGAAAGCGCCGCATCTCCACCAGGGCGTCCTCGGCCTTCTTCCTCATCTGGGATTGCTTCTCCGCGACCATCCGCCAGTCCGAGCTCTGCGTACTCATATCCTCACCTCGAAACTCCGAAAACGCCGATTGTCCGGCTGCCGAAAGCGTATCCGATCACCATGGGCGCAAAATATACGGACTGACAGTACAGGTAAAGCCGAAACCCCTACTTCCCTCACCCATCAATGCCCGCACGCCACTGGGAGGCCCGTCCGCTCGGCATCGACAGAACATCGAATCGCGCCTTGTAAGAATGAACTCTTGCTGATATCCCCGGCAGCTACGACAAAGCGGACACGGTTACCACAAGGCCTACCACGCACGTCCGGACCATCCCAAACATGATCACCCATCTGAAGCAACTTCTATCACGACGCTCCACCGCCCCGGCCCCGGACTCCACGTACAGCGGCAGGCAGACGATTCGCAGGGAAATGTTCCTCATCGGCCTGTTCTGCCTGGCGGCGATAGCCGTCGTCGTCGTTTCCATGCAGTCCATGGGCATCTACCGCGCGGGCATGGACAGCGCGCGCGAACGGATCACCGGCGCGAACAGGCAGATTTCGTCCTACGTCGAGGCCCACCTCGAAGGCCTGGCGGCCGCGGTACGGATCATGGCCGCCACCCCCGATGTCGTGCATGGCGACACAAGCGGCGAGGAATCCAGGGAACGCGCCCGGACCTACTTCCGTTTCGTCGAGCTATCCAACCCGAACGTGAAGTACTGTTATGCAGGCTATGCAGGCGGAGAACTGCTGATCAACGGCTACATCCCGCCCGATGGCTACGATCCGAGGGTCCGGCCCTGGTACGTCGCCGCGGTCGAAAGCTGGCCCAAAATGACCATCGGCCTGCCCTATCGGGACATCGTCGACCAGGAGTGGCTCGTCGCCATATCATCGGCCTTTTCCGACGCCAACGGCCTGCGCGGCGTCGTCTCCGTCGATAGCACCCTGTCCAGCATGGACGGGATGCTCAACAATATCAAATCCTTCAGCAGCCAGTCGAACTTCGTCGTCAATGCCGGGGGGCAGATCCTCATCCACAACAACGAGAACGGGTACCTAGACCACAAAATCGGGGACATTGTCCCCGGGGCCATGGAGCTGATGAAGGCCGATACCGGCTATATCGAATACGACTTGCCCGGAACCGGAATCCGGATGGCGTATTTCACCCGGCTCAACATCAACGACTGGATCATCATATCCGCCGTGGACCGGGACGAGGTCATGGCCCCGATCAGAGGCAGGATCGCGCTGACCGTGTCGGCGACGGCCCTGGTCACGCTGCTGCTGGGGCTTCTGCAGCTCAAGGCGTACGAGTGGCGCTTCGTCGAGCCGTTCATGACCCTCAAACGGCGCATAGCCGACATCACGGCGGGCAGGGAGGCGGGCAGAAAGCCGCCGTCCATTTCCAACGCCGAACTGGCTTCCATCGCGGACAGCATCGAAGGGATGACCCAGTCCTCTCTCCGGCGCAAGGCCACGGAGCTGCGGCTCATCCTGGAGACGACCAGCGACGGCCTGCTGGTCCTGGACGATCAGGACAGGATCACGCACTACAACCAGCGCTTCCTCGAACTGTGGAACCTCCGGGACGAGCATGTCGGCGGGGGACTGAGCGCCCTCGTCATCGAGCACGTCAGAGGGGCCGTCCTGCCCGAGTCCGCCGACAGCGTACTCGAAACACGCCACAAGGACCGGGACAGCCAGCTGATCCACCTGAAAACGGGGATCATCCTCGAACAAAGCGCCCGGCCGCTGCTCGAGGACGGCAGCGTCACGGGCTGGCTGTGGAGTTTCAAGGATGTGACCATCAAGATCATGGCCGAAGAAAAGCTCCGGTTACTGGCCGCCACGGACGAACTGACGGGCCTTTGGAACCGGCGCTGCTTCATGGGCCGGGCCGAGGCGGAAATCACCGAGGCGACGCGCCTGCGCCAACCCTTGTGCCTGGTGCTCCTGGACGCGGACCACTTCAAGCGCATCAACGACACCTACGGCCACGCGGCCGGGGACGCCGCCCTGAAATACCTGGCGAACACGCTGACCTCGCGCCTTCGCTCCTCGGACACCGTCGGACGGATCGGCGGAGAGGAATTCGCGATCCTGCTGCCCAACACGGGCCAGGAGACTGCCCGGGCGGTGCTCGAAAAGATCCGGACCGTCATCGCGCAAGGACGCTTCACCTTTGGCGACAAGGAACTGGCCTTCACCGTAAGCATCGGCATCGCCGCCCTGCAAGGCGCCAAGATCAGCGTCGACGAATTCTTCTCCGTCGCCGACGCAGCCTGCTACCAGGCCAAGGCCCTGGGACGGAACCGCACCGTGGTCCGGGCCTGCGACAGCCCCCGGCCGGATGAAGCCGTAAGCCGGCAGTGACGCCGCGCGGCACGTGGTCAGCCCGGCCATTGCGGCCGCCGGAAGACGGCCAGTGACAAACGGAGACGGCCATCGCCTGTCCGGCATGGAATATGGCGATGAAAGAGCGTGACTGGATACATCCTTCCGCACAGTCTGTTTGACGGGCTTCCGCCCCGATTCCGGAGCGCTACGATCGGAATTATTCTTGACAATGTGCCTCCATGCACAATATTTATGGTTTTGAAGGGGAGTAGCTCCCAGTGGCAAGGTCAACAATACTGGCGCGAAAGCGCTTGGCCTTGCCGTCGGAATCAACCGATGAGCCAGACCTTCAGCATGATCAACCATGCTGGAGGTCTTTTTTTTGGATGACCTCCAGCCAAATCAGGAGGTTCCATGAAGACCGATTCTCTTTCTCCATCTTGCGCGGCCGTCGCGCATACAAGAACAGCCTATCTCTTTTTCCCCCTTATCGCCCTGGCCTTTCTACTTTTCACCTGGCCAGACCTGGCCGACGCAAAACGCATGGGCGGAGGCGGGTCCTTCGGCAGCAAACCGTCGTACAGCAGCGGCTACAACAAGCAGGCTTCCCCTTCCAAGGACTCCCCGACCATGGCCAAGCAGGCTGCACCGAACAGCCCGTCCCGCTTCGGCGGCCTCGGCGGCATGTTCGGTGGCCTGCTCATGGGCGGCCTCATCGGCTCCATGCTTTTCGGCGGCGGATTCGCAGGCCCGGGCATGCTCGACATGCTTCTCCTGGCCATGGGCGGGTTTCTGCTGTTCAAGTTCCTAAAATCCCGCCGGGCGGCCACGGCAAATTCCGCGCCCTATGCCTACGCCGGACATGAAGAAGCCCGGAACCCCGGCTCTCATGGCGGATGGGGCCAGCAGCGCTTCGAAGCGCAGGCGCCGCCGCGGCCCGTCATGCCCCACGGCCTGGACGAGCAGGAATTCCTGGCCGGGGCGAAGGCCCTGTACACCCGCCTGCAGGCATCCTGGGACCGTCGGGACATCGACGACATCCGCCAGTTCACGAGCCCGGAAGTGTACGGCGAGATCGCACGCCAGGCAGCGCTCGACCCTGCGCCCGGGCGCACGGAAATCCTCATGGTCGAGGCGCGCGTACTGGAGGCCCGCAACGCAGGGACCGAAACCGTCATCAGTGTGCTCTTCGACGCCATGCTGCGCGAGGACGGCGAAGGCTCCCCGGCGGAGCAGGTCAGGGAAGTCTGGCACATCCGACGCGACGAAAGCGACCAGTCCCCCCAGTGGACCCTGGAGGGCATCCAGCAACTGACGGTGTAGCGCCCTGCCTGGCACACGCCCGGGGCATTGGCATGGCCAATGCCCCGGGCGTTTTTCCGTCTGCAGCACCCGACGGCAAGGCAGGTGGACTCGAGAAAGAGATCAAGATGACACGTCGTGTTTCAGCCGAGGATGCCGGCCACCAACGGCAGGGGAAGTATCACGGCCCGTGTGTCGATCATCAGGGCCTCCACACGCGAAAGCCCCGGAGCTTGTGACTCCAGGGCTTTCGTTCGTGCGTACGCATATGGGTCCGTCCCTGTCCAGCAAAGCGGCCAAGCCATATGCGCCAGTGCTTCAGAGCGCCCAGGAAGGGGACGGAATCGCGGGAGAAGTAACCACAGGAAATTCAACCCCCATGCATAGAAAAAGCCGCAGGAGCTTTCACTTCAGCGGCTTATCCGTTTTTTGGTGTCGAAGGGGGGACTCGAACCCCCACGGGATACCCCACTACCCCCTCAAGATAGCGTGTCTACCAATTCCACCACTTCGACATCTAACCTATCAGATTTGCGAAACTTCATCCCGCAAACCGGAGAAGCAGTCTTTAGCCATGCCTCTTCGGTTTGTCCAGCACTTTTTTTACTGTTTCTGCTCCGGAGCGGCAGGCTGCTCGGCCGGGGCCGCGGGGGCGGCGTCCTGGGTGGCCGGGATCTGGGTCACGGGCATGTCGATGACGATGGACTCCTTGGGAGCCACGTGCTGCTGGGTGCTGATATACGTGAAGACCATGGAAGTCAGGAAGAACACGGTCGCTGCGCCGGCGGTCAGTTTGCCGAGCAGGCCTCCCGCGCCCGTGGCCCCGAACAGGGACCCGCCGCCACCGCCGAAGATGACTCCCATGCCCTCTTTGCCGGACTGCAGCAGGACGAGGACGACAAGGGTGACACAGGCAATGACGTGAATGGTGATTATCAGGGCGTTCAAGGGGATTCCTCCTAATATTTAAGCCAGAACGATCTGGCTGAAGCTGTCGGCTTTGAGACTTGCGCCGCCTACCAGTACACCGTCCACATTGTCAAGGCGGATGATGATTCCGGCGTTGTCGGGCTTGACGGAACCCCCGTAGAGGATACGCACGGATGCGCCCTCGGTCGGCAGCAGGGCCACGAGTTTTTCGCGCACAAAGGCATGGGCGGCCAAAATCTCGGCCGGTCCGGCGACCTCGCCCGTGCCGATGGCCCAGACCGGCTCATAGGCCACTGCCAGGTTCCCGGCCGTGGCTGTGCCGAGCACGCCCTCCAGGCCCTTCTCCAGCTGCCGCGCCAGCACCGTCTCGACCTGCCCGGCCCTGCGCTCCTCGATGGTCTCGCCGACGCACAGGATCATCCGCAGGCCCGCGCCCAGGCCGAAGGTCACCTTCCGCCCGACAAGCTCGTCACCCTCTCCCAGGACGTGCCTGCGCTCGGAGTGTCCGGCCAGAGCGTAGGCGCAGCCCAGGTCCAGCAGTTGCTCAGGGGCGATCTCGCCCGTGAAGGCGCCCTGCCCGGCAGGGTAGAAGTTCTGGGCGCCTGCGCTGCAGCCCGGGGTCTTGGAAAGGATGGGAGCCACGGCCGAAAGCATGGTGAAGGACGGACAGACCAGGACCTCGCGGTCCGCGGGCAGACGCCCGTCCAGCAGCCCGACCAGTTCCGCGGCCGTGGCCGCGCCTTCGGCCACGGTCTTGTACATCTTCCAGTTGGCGGCCATGAGCTTCTTCATGACTTCTTCTCCAGGGCGGTGAAGGCCGGCAGTTCCTTGCCTTCGAGGAATTCCAGGAACGAGCCGCCGCCGGTCGAAATGAAGGAGAACTTCTCGGTCAGCCTGGTCTGCTCCACGATGACGTTGGTGTCGCCGCCACCGAGGATGGTCATGGCGGGGATGGCGGCCACCACCCGGCAGAGGTTGATGGAACCCTGGGCAAAGGCCGGGTTCTCGAAGGCACCCATGGGGCCGTTCCAGATGACGGTCCCGGCGTCCTTGATGACCTCGGCGAACAGGGTGTGGGAGGCCGGGCCCGTGTCGAGGATCATCTCATCCTGGGGAATGTCTTGGTAGGTCTTCACGCCCGAGGCGATGCCGCCCTTGGGGTCTGTGCCGAGGATGAAGTCCACGGGCAGGTAGAACTTGACGCCCTTCTCGCGGGCCTCGACCATGATGGCCATGGCATCCTCGAGCAGGTCGTCCTCGACCAGGGAGGTGCCGACCTCGAAGCCCTGGGCCTTGCGGAAGGTGTTGGCCATGGCGCCGCCGACGATCATGGAATCGACCTGCCCCATGAGGGCCTTCAGGATGCCGAGCTTGGAGGATACCTTGGCCCCGCCGATGATGGCCACGAAGGGGCGCTTGGGGTCTTTCAGGGCCTCGCCCAAGTACTGCCATTCCTTCTTCAGGAGCAGGCCGCCGCAGCAGTCGGCGATAAATTCCGTCACGCCGACCACTGAGGCGTGGGCCCGGTGGGACGCACCGAAGGCGTCGTTGACGTAGACTTGGCCGAGGCCGGCCAGTTCGCGGCTGAAATCGGGGTCGTTCTTGGTCTCGCCGGGATGGAAGCGCAGGTTTTCAAGCAGCAGGACTTCGCCGGGCTTCAGGGCGTCGGCCATGGCCCTGACCTCGGGCCCGATGCAGTCCGGAGCCATCTTCACCTCGCGACCCAGCAGCTCGGCCAGGCGGGCGGCCACGGGCTTGAGGGAGAACTGGGCGTCCGGGGCGCCCTTGGGCCGGCCCAAATGGGAGCAGATCACCAGGGAGGCGCCGCCGTCCAGGGCCATCTGCAGGGTCGGCAGGCTCTGACGGATGCGGTTGTCGTCGGTGATGGTCTCGCCCTTCAGGGGCACGTTGTAGTCGACGCGCATGAGGACGCGCTTGCCGCTGACATTCAGTTCGTCCAGAAATCTCATATGGTCTGCCTCCATGGGCTGCGGAGTTGGTTGTCGAAGGCGTGTGCAAACATCCGCTTACGTACTGGAATGGCGCCGGAATGACAATGCCCCGCCCCATCGGCATGGAATCCGGCCCGCCCCCCTTGATCCCGGAACGCAAAGCACGCACAATGCCATGGTCCCGATTTTTTGCAACGTCATCCCAAGGATCGCAGCATGACCGCACCGCGCATCGCCACCATGACCATGAACGACTACCCCGCCGCCCTGGCCCTGTGGCAGGACACGCCGGGCATCGGCCTGTCCGCCGCCGACGGGCCCGAGTGCATGCGCGACTACCTGCTGCGCAATCCGGGCCTGAGCCAGTGCGCCTGGTCCGGCGAAGTCCTGACAGGTACGGTCCTGGCCGGGCACGACGGCCGGCGCGGCTACCTGCATCATCTGTGCGTGCACGAAGATTACAGGCGCGGAGGCATCGGCCGCATGCTGATCGACAGCGCCCTGGGCGCCCTGGCCGAAGCAGGGCTGGACAAGGCCCACGCCTTCCTCTTCACGGACAACGAGGACGGGCGGAAATTCTGGGAGCGGATCGGGTGGAACTGGCGCGCGGACATCGGGGTCGTGTCCCGGATGACGGCTGGAGGCGGACGATGAAGAGCATACTGAACCAGAGCAGGCAGCGCCTCGACCACGTGCGCGCCATCCGGCGCGAGCTGCACCGGCATCCCGAGATCGGCGTGGACCTTCCCCGAACCAAGGCCCTGGTCCTGCGTGAACTGAACAGGCTCGGCCTGGACGTCCGGGAGAACGTCGGCGGAGGCATCGTGGCAGATCTGCACGGACCGGACGAAGCCTCGGGCGGCATGATCGCCCTGCGGGCCGACATGGACGCCCTGCCCGTGCAGGAGGAGACCGGGCTCGACTTCGCCTCGCAGATCCTTGGGCAGGCCCACGTCTGCGGCCACGACGCGCACACGGCCATGCTCCTGGGCGCGGCCGCCCTGCTTACGGACCTGCGGGACAGGCTGCCGACGGGCGTGCGCTTCCTTTTCCAGCCCAACGAGGAGAACCAGCCCGGCGGGGCGAAATTCATGGTCGAGGCCGGGTGCCTGGACGGCGTGAGCGAGGTCTACGGCCTGCACGTCTGGCCGGGCAGGCCCACGGGCTGGTTCGGCACCCGCCCCGGCCCCCTCATGGCCCGGCCAGACGTCTTCGGCGTGACCCTGCGGGGCAAGGGCGGCCACGCCTCGGCCCCGCACCAGTGCGTCGACCCGGTCCTGGCCGCCTGCCACCTGGTGACCCAGCTCAATACCATCGTCTCGCGCCGGGTGCCCCCGGGCGAACGGGCCGTGCTCAGCGTGACGCGCCTCGACGCCGGCACGGGCTACAACATCATCCCGGACATGGCCTTCCTGCAGGGCACGGTGCGCACGCTCTCGGCGTCGACGGGCGACATGATCGAAGGGGCCATGCGCGCCATGACGGACGCCGTGGCCGCAGGCATGGGCGTGCAGGCCGACTTCGACTACCTGCGGGGCTTCCCCGTGGTCGTCAACGATTCTGCAGCCGCGGCGAAAGCCGCACGGGTTCTCGGGGAGATGTCGGAAATGGTAGAGGGGAACATCGATCCGGTCATGGCCGGAGAAGATTTCTCGCAGTACCAGCAGAAGGTGCCGGGCTGCTTCGTCTTCATGGGCTGCGGCCCCTGCGCCGCCGACGGCCGGGGCGGGCTGCACAGCTCGTGCTTCTGCCTGGACGAGGACTGCTTGCCCTGGGGCGTTACGGCCCTGGCGGCCCTGGCCCTGGATCGGGGGTGAGCCGCGCGCTTCCCCTTCCGCTACAGGTCGAAAATCATGGATTCCCGCCTTCGCGGGAATGACACAAAAAAATGCGGCAGAAATCCACAGGAGGACCCCAAAAGAGAGGCCAACCAGAGGTCTGAAAACGTTCCCTGGCTTTCCATTCTCCCGCTCAAAGTCCAGCCCCAAGCGTGTCGGGCGGTTTCTGCCGAGGGCCGTCGACTGTCCGACTGAGCCAGGCATCGTTGGCGTAAACGTCGCCAAACGCACCGCCCGGGCCTGCCGCGCCGGCACGCGACGTTTCCGCCGTACGAGGCCCGCGAGGAAGTTTCGACGGGCCTCGGCAGAGACCGCCCGACACGCGCCCGCCCCGCCACGCACCCCGTTCTTCGTTCTTTAACTTAGACCGCCGGAAGCTCAACCGGACAGCCGAACCTCCCGGTCAGGGCTGCTCGTAAAACACGTATGTCGCAAACTCAGCGACCTCGAAGTACACCTTCTTCTCACCCGGTCCGACCTTACCGTCAAAATCCGTGTCGGCCACGCCGTAGCCGAAGCGGTAGCCCCTGGCCTGGCGGTCCGCGGTGCCGTAGGCCGTGGACAGCTTGTCGATCTTGATGAAACGGTGGACGAGCTTTTCCCCGGAGAACACCTCCAGGACTCCGTTGGTCCCGGTCCAGTTCTGGATGGAGCGTCCCAGCTGGTTCTGGGCTTCCTGCGTGCAGCCGAAAAGGCCGGCAAGTAACAGAGCGAATACCATCTTTCTCATAGTCCCTCCCTTTCCGGTCATTGCAGGGCGTTCACGCGCCCACGTCCTTCCTGCGCCATTTGGTCCAGGCCGGCAGTTCCTCCCAGGCTGTCCTGATCCGCGCCTCATGTTCGTCCGTCAGCGGATCCAATTCCCGCAGGGCGGCCTTGAAGGCCGGCCCGTGGTTGCGGTACGCCACATGGCAGAGCTCGTGGAGCACGACGTTGCGCGCCAGGGGCCGGGGCAGAAAAAGAAGCTTGGCGTTGAGGCTGATGCCGCCCCTCGCCGAACAGCTGCCCCAGCGGCCGGCCTGGTTGCGCACCCGGACGCTCGAGATGGACACCCCGTGCAGCTGCGCAACCTCCCGGCAGAACGGGACGAGATGGCACTTTCCCAGATCGGCCAGCCACATCTGCAGCAAGAGCGCCCCGGCGCCGGTCTCGCCGCCGGGCAGCAGCACGCGAAGCTGCGTTTCCGCGACATGCAGTTCAGGCCGGACGGCCTCGCCGTAGGCAACGAAATATTCCCGGTTCAGGAACGCGAGAGTGACGGCATCCGGCAAAGGGTTCTGCCCCGGCGCCTGGCCCCTGGTTTCGAGGTCGGCCAGGCGCTCCATGAGCCAGGACTTGTGCCGTTCAAGGATGGACGGCACTTCGGACGTCGAAACCCTGTACGGCAGAACGACCTCGATCCCCCGACAGGAGCGCATCTTGAGCCAGACTTTGCGCGCCCTGGGGTTGCGGGTCACGGTGACGGGGATGGAATTCCACTGCATGGATGAAAAAGGGCGGCTTTCGCCGCCCTCGCTTACCAGGTTTTGGTCCGCTGCTCCGCCAGAGCTTTTTCCTGCTCCGCGAAATCTGCAAACCCGGCCTGATGCAGGGCATCCCTGACCGTGGTCTGCCAGTCCCAGTTGGCGTAGATGACCGGCTTGTGGAAGATGCTGCGGAAGGTGGCCAGCTCCTGCCGGTAGAAATCCTCCTTGGCTGCACCGAGGTTGGACTGCAGCTGCTCGTGCAGGCGGGCCAGCTCGCCTTCGTACCAGTCCATGAGGTCCGGTCCGGAGGTGTTCTTCTTGAGGATGTGCTCGTAGCGGTTCTCAGCCAGGAGCATATGCAGACGCTCCAGGTGCTGTTCCGTGAGCCACGCGCCCAGGCCAGAAAGCGGGATGTTCTCGGACTCGACCTCGGCGATGTCGAACTTGGTCTGCTGGTAGGTGTCCGGCACGACCGAGGCCGAGACGATGCCGGCGATGCACACCAGGCCGCGGATGATCTTGGAGTTGGACACGCCCTGGCCGCAGAAGCCGACCTTCTTGCGGAACTTCTGGCCCGTGAAGATGGTCGTCAGGATGGCCCAGACCACCGCCGGGTCCTCCTCGTCGTAGATGTGGCGCAGGCGGGCGTTGTCACGGTCGGTGCCGAGTACCAACTGGGTCATGTCATTGGAGCCGATGGAGAACCCGTCGAACTCCTTGATGAATTCCTTGGCCAGCACGGCGTTGCTCGGGATCTCGGACATGAGGATGATCTTCAGGCCCGAGTCTCCGGACTGGATGTGGTGCACCTGCTGGAGGTAGCGCTTCATGGAGCGGGCCTCTTCGAGGGTGCGCACGAAGGGCAGCATGAGGTGCAGATTCACGCCGCCAAAGGCGCCGCGGGCCAGCTTGAAGGACTCCAGCTCCCAGTCGTGGATGTTGCGCGACACGCCGCGGTAGCCGAGCATGGGGTTGTCCTCGTGTCCTTCGAACAGGAGGCCGCCCAGGAGGTTGCGGTATTCGTTGGTCTTGTAGTCCGTGGTGCGGTAGACGATGGTCTTGCCGTGGAAGGCCATGGCGAAGAGAGCCAGGCCCTGGGCCAGGGACTGGATGTACAGCTCCTTGCCGCTGCGGTAACCGCGGGCCTTGAGGATTTCGCGGATCTTCTCCGGCAGGGTGCGGACCGTGTCCATTTCCTGCTGCAGGCCGACCTTTTTGGCCACGTCCTCACGCATGGCGGCGATCTTCTCCAGGATGGAGACGATGACCGGATCCTTCTCGATGCGGGCCACGTCACGGGAGATGGCGTCCTGGAGCTCGTGGCGGCGGCGCTGGGACTGCGGGTCCGCGCCAAGGTTCTCCAGCTCGTCGGCGTAGCCCATGATGACGGCCACATGGTCGCGCAGGTTGTGGGAGGTCTTCAAGACTTCAAAGCGCTGTGTGGCGAACTCCAAGTGCTCGTCGAGCTTCTTGTCCAGTTCGCGCAGCTGGCGGTGGATGGCCAGAACCTCGTCGGTGCCCTTGGCGCCTTCGCGCTCGGTCAACTCCTCCATCTTGCGGCCCAGGCCCGTGACGATGCCCACGTAGCTGCGCAGCTTGATGTCCAGGGAAATGATGCCGGCGGCCATCTGCTCGGACACGATCTTGGTCAGGTCGTTCTCGAGGACCGTCAGCTTCTCGGTGACCACGGTCTCCAGGGTGCCCAGGTCATAGGCCTCCAGGGCCAGGGGGTGGACGCCGATGTTGCCGAGCATGAACTCGGCGCGCAGCAGGCCCACCTCGAAATCGGGGACGTCGCGCAGGCGCGACAGGAAGAGCGACTGCCCCACGTCGGCCAGGATGAGGCCGACCTTGGTCTTGGTGTCCGGCAGCTGGCTCACGTCGATCTCGCCGCCCACGTCAACGAGTGGCAACAGACCGCGGTAGACCTTGCCGCGGGAGCCGTCCACGGTCACGTCCTGACCGTCCAGGGTGCGCAGCTTCTCCAAGCGCTTGATGCCGATGACGGCCGGGATGCCCAGTTCGCGGGAGGTGATGGCAGCGTGGCTGGTGTCGCCGCCGGCGTCGGCCATGATGGCCGAGGCGATGCGCATGCCCGGCACCATGTCCGGGTCAGTGCGCTCGGCCGCCAGGACATTGCCCTTGTTGATCTTGTTCAGTTCCAGGGCCGAACGCAGGTAGCGCACCTGGCCCTGGCCGGCGCCGCGGGACGCGCCGTTGCCCTCAAGGAGCACTTCTGCGTACTTGGCGGCCTCGGGGTCCACTTCCTTGCGGCGCATGAAAATCGTGTGCGGGTGATGATCCAGCTCTTCGTTCCAGCGGGTCTCGGGGCGGGCCTGCACGAACCACAGGCGGTCCCACTGGTCGATGCAGAACTCCGAGTCCATGATCATGCCGCCGTAGCCCTTGCTGATGCAGCGCACGCCCTTGGCCACGGATTCTGCCTGGGCCAGAGACAGGGACCAGCGGTAGGCCATGTCCTCGGGCACGGTCTCGACCTTGGTGCCGCGTCCGGACTCCTTGTAGACGATGCGCTTGTCCTTGCAGCCCATGTAGCGAATGACGATCTCCTGACCGTCCTCACGCTGGAAGACATAGAATTTGTCGGGCGTGACCAGGCCGCTGACCACGGCTTCGCCCAGGCCGTAGCTGGCGTCGATGGACACGAGGTCCTTGCGGGAGGTGCCGCGGCAGCCCGTGGACGTGTCGGCCGAGAAGGCTGTGCCCGAGATGACCGGGTTGATCATGCGCATGATGCACACGGACAGGGACGTGTTCTCGATGGCCCATTCCTGCTTGGCCTTGATGGCGATGGAGTCGTCACCGGTCTGCTCGGCCTTGGCCACGGCGTCGAGGATGGCCTCACGGCGGTAGGTCATGGAGCGCAGGTTGTAGGCCGAGGCGCAGTCCCAGTGATAGGCCTGGACCACGTAATTCTCGCCCACGATATTGAGGTAGGTGTCCTGCAGGCCGGCGAAGGCCTTCTTGCGGCTGTCCTCGCCGGCGGCCGAGGAACGCACGGCCACGGGCTCGTTCTCCAGGCCCGCTTCCTTGCAGATGTCGAGGTAGGCGCCACGCACGGCGTCGGCCACGTCCTTGGGCAGATCCACGGACAGGATGGCGACCTGCACGAGGACCGAGCGCTTGCGCAGCTGGTCGATGCCCTCGGGGGAAACGGCGAAGCCTTCGACGACGTTGTTGATGAAGGTGCGCAGGCGGATGAGGGTGCCTTCCTGCTTCTTGGCGGCTTCCTTCACGTCGAGGGCGATCTTGCGGACGAACTTCTGGAGGAACTCGGAGTCCTTGTTGATCTCGGCGTCGCTCCAGTCAGTGGTATCGTAGGCCCTGTCCACGGTGCTGCGAACCAGGGCGGCGTTGACCTTGGTCTCGTCGAGGAGCTTATGGAAGGCGATGGAGGAAACGGCCCTGAACTGCGGGGCGCGGATACCTTCGATGGTGCTGATGATGGCGGTGTTGTAGTTCTTGCCGCCGACCAGAAGCTCCGCCTCCTCGCCAATGGTCACGATGTCCTTGCCGGTCAGGATGAGCTGCTTCTGAATCAGCTCCAACTGCTCCGCGGTCGGCGTGCCAGTATCCGACGCATCGGCTTTCTTCTTGGAACCCTTCTTCTCGCTCTCAGCCATCTTCGCCTCCTTCGTGCGCGATTCGATCACATTCAAGCCCGCAAAAAACTGGGCATGGGGTACAGCCGACATGACGGCTCGTCAACAACGCCGACCCCTCATGACACGAAAAAATGATATACAAAAGTTCTTGACAGCAAAAGGACAGGCCCGAAGGCCTGTCTTACACCTTTTGTCCACACCCCGGACAGAACTTGAAGTCGTCCCTGGTGACCGGCGCGGAGCAGGTCGGGCACTTGCGGGGGGCGGGCACGAGCTTGACCAGCAGTTCCCCTTCCTTGACCGGGACCATTTTCTTGTCCTCCTGGTAGTCGGCGAACTTGAGCACCCGCTCGACCATGCCGTCCACCGGCGCGAGCACGGACTTCTCCTGCTTCATGATGGAGATGTTGAAGAGTTCCTCGCCCTTTTTGACCATGTCGCCGGGCTTGACGTGCACCACCCAGAGGTCGCCGCTGGACGGCGAACCCACCTGGTACGGGTCGCGCGGGTCGACCATCTCCAGACCCGTCTCGGCCTGCCCCACCGCCTCGGCCACCTTGACCTGCTGGCTGAAGGATTCCGAGTCGAGAGTGTAGGAGACCAGGCTCATGCCGTGATCATCGGGCCTGGAGACGTGCTGCATGGCCATGACGTGGTGCTTGCCGCTGGAGTCCTTGAACATGAACTCCTCGCCGGCGCGGACGCCTTCGAACCAGACATTGAGGGGCACCCGGTTGCAGTCCCCGTAGCGGGCCACGAACTTGATGGTGTTCAGGGCGTCGCCGGGCTGGCTCAGGTACATGAGCAGTTCCTCTTCCGTTGGCATGCGGCCGATGTGCTCGGCCAGGCTCTGCTGCTCCTTGGCAACATCGACATCCAGCAGGGTGGACAGCGGGGAGCATTCGGTGCGCCGCTCGATGGCTTCCTGCCAATCGGAGCCGAAGGCCGATTCGTAGACCCAGTCCGGCGGGAAGCCCAGGGGCAGGCGGCCGAACTTGCCCAGGAGCAGGTCGCGGAAGGCGTCGTTGGCGTCCTGGTAGATCTTCAGGCGCTCGGCCCGGATATCCTCGGGCAGGCTCTCCTCGGGCATGGTCACGACCTGGTCCAGGACGGACAGGAGCTTGCGCAGCCCTCTGCGTCCGCCGCGCTTGTAGGCGCCGGTCACGGCCAGGAAGGCCGTGTTCCAGGTGATCTGCGAACCCGGCGTCACGTCGTGGTAGCGCACGATCTTGCGGATGCCGGCCAGGAACTTGAGCATGTATGGCAGCAGGTGGATGTAGCCCTGCTTCATGGCCCCTTCCTGCGAGGACGACGTCGCGCCGCCGGGCATGCCGTGCTCGATGACGTCGTAGTCGATGCCCTGGAAGTGCGGGGCCGTATAGCGGTCGTAGTAGGGCATGATCTGCTTGAGCACGAAGCCCGTGGTGCGGATCATTTCCTTGTTCAGGTTGGTCTTGAGGCCCAGTTCCTCGATGTAGGCCGCTGTGGACAGCACCTCGCCCTGGCCGTACCAGCGCACGGACGCGCCGATGGCCGTGTCCACGATGTGCGCCCCGGCCTTGGCCGCCGCCGCCACCGCCGGCACGAACAGACCGTCGGTGTAGTGGCGATGGTAGTGGACGAGCAGGTCGGGGTAGGCCTTGCGGATGGCCGTGACCAGTTCGGTCATGAATATGGGCGGGCACACGCCGGCCATGTCCTTGAGGCCCAGGATGAACTTCTTCTCCACCTGCTTCTTGGAGCAGCCCAGAACCTGGGCGTTCATGTCGATGATCTCCTGCACCACGCCCAGGTAGTGCGGCACGTCGAAGCCCTTGGCCCAGGACAGGGAGATGGCAGGTTCCCAGATATTGGCCTTGGAATTGAGCGCCACTTCGGCGAAGGGCCGCATGTTCTCGATGTGATTGAGGAAATCGAAGCAGCGCACCACGTCGTAGTGCTCGCAGATCATCTCGCCCGTGCGGCGCATGATGTTACGCGGCACCGGCTTGTAGCCCAGCACGTTGGTCGAGCGGATGAGGAGCTGCTTCAGGGTCTTGGGCGCGAACTCGTTCCACTCGCGGGCTTCGGAGAAGGGGTAGGTCATGTTCGCGAGCATGGCCACGTGGAAGTGCGCCCCGCCGCCGTTCTCCAGGGAGAAGAACCCGCAGTTGTCGAGGTAGGGCCCGATGATGCGGTCCTCGGCCAGGCGGAAGCGGTTGCCCGAGTTGGACTGGGTGATGTCGCGCGTCGTCGTGTCCGTGAAGTGCACATGGTCGGAATCGCGGATGTACGAGAGGATGGCGTCGCGGTCGCCGCGCGGGTACGGATACTCATAGTATTCGGGCTCGATGGCCGGCAGGGACGGCTTGAAGGGGTCCATGCGCTTGCCCTCGCGCGTGCGGTACTCGCCGAGCTTGACGTGCGGGTTGTACCCGTGGGCCGAAATCTCCGCCACCAGGCGCGACAGGCGCACGGCCTCGGACTCCTTGTCCAGGTAGACCATGAGCTCGGGCGCGCTGGCCACGAACTTGGTGTCGTAGTCGCCGCTGCGGAAGCGCGGGTGGGCGATGATCTGGCGGTGGAACGGGATGGTCGTCTTGATGCCGCCGATGATGTATTCGCCCAGGGCCCGCTCCATGATGCCCAGGACCTTGTTCCACTGCGGGCCGTAGGCGATCAGGAGGGACGCGGCCGAGTCATACTGGGCCGGGAACTCGTAGCCGCCGCACACGCAGGAGTCCACGCGCACGCCGGGTCCGCCCGGCGACATGTAGCGCGTGATGCGGCCCGCATTGGGCGAAAAATTGTTCTGCGGGTCCTCGCAGTTCACGCGAACCTGGATGGCGTGGCTTTTCGGGGTGCAGTTCTCGTCGGTCAGGCGCAGCTCGGCCCCGAAGGCCACGGCGATCTGTTCCTCGACCAGGTCGATGCCGTAGCGGCACTCGGTGATGCCGTGCTCGACCTGCAGGCGGGTGTTGACCTCGATGAGGTAGGCCTCGCCCTTGGCGTCCACCAGGAACTCCACCGTGCACAGGGAGTGGTAGCCCACGGCCTGCACCAGCTGGCGCGAGTAGGCCTTGAGCTGGTCGCGCAGTTCCTGGGTCATGCCCGTCCACGGGGAAGGCGTGATCTCGACGAGCTTCTGGTGGTTGCGCTGCACCGTGCAATCGCGCTCGTCGAAGGCAAAGACGTTGCCGTACTTGTCGGCAATGACCTGGATCTCGATGTGGCGCACGGAGGTCAGCAACCGCTCGACATAGAGGCGCGGGTTGCCGAAGGACGCCTGGGCCAGGGTCGAGGCCTTGACGAAGGCGTCGGCCAGCTGGTCCTCGCTGAAGACTTCGTAGATGCCGCGTCCACCGCCGCCGCCCTCGGCCTTGAGCATGACCGGCAGCCCGATCTCCCCGGCGACCTTCTTGGCCTCCTCCACGGACACGGCCCCTTCGGAGCCCGGCACGACCGGGATGCCCAGCTTCTGGGCCAGGGTGCGGACCTGCACCTTGTTGCCCAGCAGACGCATGGCCTCGGACGTGGGTCCGATGAAGAGGACACCCGCCTCGGCGCACTTGGAGGGGAAGGAGTCGTCCTCGGAGGCAAAGCCCCAGCCGGGGTGGATGGCCGCGACGCCGCGCGCCTTGGCCATGGCGATGATCTTGTCGATGTCCAGATAGGCCCTCGGGTTCTCCCCGAGATGCAGAAGCTCCTGGGCGCCGGCGGT
The DNA here is from genome assembly GCF_000428825.1 of Desulfomicrobium escambiense DSM 10707. Taxonomy (NCBI): domain Bacteria; kingdom Pseudomonadati; phylum Thermodesulfobacteriota; class Desulfovibrionia; order Desulfovibrionales; family Desulfomicrobiaceae; genus Desulfomicrobium; species Desulfomicrobium escambiense. Next base: position 66,711 of record NZ_AUAR01000008.1, read on the forward strand.
GAAGGGCGCGGTCTTGTCCACGTCCGTGGCCGTGATCATGGGTACGGCCTGGAACACTTCCTTGATGGAGCGGACGATGCGCCGGGCCGGAATGCCGCGGTTGGCCACAAGGATCTTCTTGCCCCGGATCTCCCGGGCAATCGCTTCAAAACTGCGGGGATGCAAAGACATATCTTTCTCCGTGCACATGGAATTTGCTTTTTTTGATCACTCCTGCGGCCGCAGCGAACCCGAATGCAACGTCCGCCGCCCTTCCTGCGAGTCGAGGACAATGCCCCCATCCGGGCTCACTCCCGTGAACACGCCGCGAACCGATGATCGATTGTCGGACACGTGCACCACGGCCCCGAGATAGGCCAGAACCCTCTCAACTGACTGGGAAAACTCCAGAGGAGTCGAATCAGAAAGTTCACGACTGTACCGAACCCGTCCAAAATTCACAAGACGTAACCACAGCCCAAAAATGGACATCCCTGCCGTCAGGCTCCCCAGGACGGCGGCCTCGCAGGCCCGGTCGCGCCGCATGGCCCCGTCGTCCGGGCACGTGGCGAGATTGAGGCCGATGCCGGCCAGGAGCACGTCCCCCCGCTCCTCGATGAGGATGCCGCCGACCTTGCGGCCGTGCAGCAGAATATCGTTCGGCCATTTGAGCCGCACGGGCACCCCGAGTTCGGCCAGGCCCAGACACAGGACCCAGCCCGTGAGGACGGAAACCATGTTCTGCCACGGCTCCGGGGAGGCGGGCAGGCGCCAGGCCGCGAAGAGGTTGCCCGGCTCCGAGACCCAGTTGCGGCGCAGCTGGCCGCGGCCCGACCACTGGCGCGAGGCCAGGACCGAGTCCCAGACGTCCAGTTCGCCGCGGCGGGCCAGATGCATGGCCACGTCGAGCACGGATGAGCACGGCCCGCAGAGCCAGAATCGTTCGTCCGGCGGCGACGAAGAGATCTCACCCTCACTGAGGAGTTGGGGCGCATCAGGATGCCGTGCGGAAAACGCTTCCGTCACGCAGGGAATCTCGGGGGACCAGAGGATGGGCATGGACGCGCAGGAATCCTAGGACGAGGCCTTCTGCTTTTTCTGCATGAGCAGACGTTTGAGGTCGGACTTGTCCCCAGCCCGGTAGACCTGGACGGGCTGGGTGCGGACCGGCGCGCGGCGCGGGGCGGCCGGGGCGGATTCCGCCAGGGTCCCGGTTTCGGGTTCCTGGAACGTCTCCGCGGTCATGGCCGCGGGGGCGACCGCCACATGCGCCGCGGGCGCAGGCGGACGCAGCGGTTCTGGGCGCGGGGCCATGGCCGGCGTCGGGGGAGTCGGCGCGGGCCGCGGGGCCACGGGGGCCGCCACTGTCGCGGCCCTGGGCGGTCCCATGGGACGGGCCGGAACCGCGGGAGGCGCAGGAGGAGTCGTGGGAACCGGACGCGGAACGAAGGTCGGGGATGGCGGCTGGGCGCCCGCGACGAACCTGCCCGCCGGGGCTCCGGCCGGCTGGTAGAAGATGGCGCGCATGTAGCGTCTCGCCTCGAAAGCCTCGGTCACTCCCGTCAGGGACTCCGTAGATCCGATGACGAGGGAGCCGTCGGGCTCCAGCACCCCGGCGATCTTCTCGAAGACCAGCTTCTTGTCCATGGGCGTGAAATAGATGGCCACGTTGCGGCAGAAGACCACGTCGAAGCGGCCAAGGCCCGTGAAGGGCTTCATCAGGTTGAACTTCTTGAACACGGCCATGGCCCGGATCTCGTCCTTGATCTTCCAGCCGTCGCCCATGAGGGTGAAATAGCGGTTCAGGGTCTGGGCCGGGAGGCCGCGCTCGATCTCGAACTTGTTGTACTTGCCGTAGCTGGCGCGGGTCACGGCCTCGTCGGAGATGTCCGTGCCGAGGATGGAGATCTGGAAGTTGTTCAGGTTGCCCAGGGCCTCGCGCAGAGCGATGGCGATGCTGTAGACCTCCTGCCCGGTGGAGCAGGCCGCGCTCCAGATGCGGATGGGCACGGGGCGGCCGGGGTTGGCCTTGGAGCGGACGTCGATGAGGTCGGGCAGGATCTTGTGTTTGAACAGCTCGAAGGGCGAAGCGTCGCGAAAGAAAAGGGTCTCGTTGGTCGTAATGGCGTTGACGACCTCCTTCTCCATGTTCCCGCTGCGGTCGGACTTCACCTTGTTGTAGAGGTCCATGAAGGAGGCGCAGGCGTACTGCTGCATCATGGACTTGAGCCGCGTCTCGATCAGGTATGTCTTGGTCGAGTCCAGGGCCACGCCGCAGATGGAGTGGATGTACTTGGACAACAGGCCGAATTCTTCTGCGGTGATGGAACTCATGTTGCCGCCATGGTTGAAATGCACGCTTCTAGCGCACGGTGCGCACGATCTCGGAGGCGATGGACTGCAGGGGGGCGACCACGTCCACGACCCCGGCTTCCGCCGCCATCTTGGGCATGCCGTAGACCACGCATGACTCCTCGTCCTGGCCGATGGTCACGGCGCCGAAGCTCTTCAGCACCCGAAGGCCAAGCGTCCCGTCGCCGCCCATGCCGGTCATGATCACACCCGTGGACAGGGCTCCGTACTCGCGGGCCACGGAGCGGAACATGTAGTCCACGGCCGGCTTGCAGTTGTTCTCGGGCGGGTCGTCGGTGATCTGGATGACCTTGGTCCCGCCCTGCCCCGCCGCCACGCGCATGTGCTTCCCGCCCGGGGCGATGTAGATCACGTCGGGGCGGACGGTCTCGTTGTGCTCGGCCTCCCGCACCTCGTACTGGCACTTGGCGTCCAGGCTCTCGGCCAGGGACTTGGTGAAGACCGGCGGCATGTGCTGGACGACGAAGATGGGCACGCCGAGCCTTGGCAGCTGCGGCAGCATCTTGGTCAGGGCGTTGGGGCCGCCTGTGGAGATGCCGATGGCCACGGCCTTGGACTTGCCCGTGCGCCTGGACGGCGCGGCCGTGGTCACGACGGGCTTCGGCGCGGCGGGCGACGCGGCGCCCGAGGGCCGGACCGTCTGCTTGAGCAGGAGCTTCAGTTCCAGTCGTTTGGCGAAGGCCTTGATGCGCGGCAGCAGTGCTCCTTTGAGCAGTTGCACGTTGGCCTGCATGGCCTCGGCGTCGGGCTTGGGGATGAAATCGAAGGCGCCCAGCTCCAGGGCCTTCATGGTGATGTCGCTGCCCCGCTTGGTCCAGGACGAGAGCATGATCGCGCCCACGTCCGGGTGGCTCTTCTGGATCTCCTGCAGGGTCTCCAGGCCGTCCATGACCGGCATCTCCACGTCGAGGGTGATGAGGTCTGGCTTGAGGGACGCAATGCGGGTCAGAGCGATCCGACCGTTGTTGGCCGTGCCCACAACCTCGACTCCCGGCATCTCGGCCAGGATGTCCCCCACCACCTTGCGGTACATGATCGTGTCATCGACGACCAGAACACGAAGCTTCATCCATACTCCTTAAAGATGTCAGCCCTGATCGTCGGCCAGCACTTCCCCGACATCCAAGACCGCCACGAGGTCCCTGGCCGTCTTGAGCACGCCCTGGAAGTAGCGGCCCTTGAGCCCCTTGATGTTCGAGGGGGTCGGCTCCACATGCTCCCACTTGTCGGTGACCACGTCGGTGATGCGGTCCACCAGCAGGCCGATGTTCTCGTCGCGGGAATTGACGATGATGATGCGGCTGGTTTCGGTCATCTTCGACGGCGCCAGGCCCAGCTTGCGGCCGAGGTCGATGATGGTCACGATGCGGCCGCGCAAGTTCATGATCCCGAGCACATAGGACGGCGCCTGGGGCACCTTGGTCATCTCCATCTGCCGGTTCATTTCCTGGATGAGATTGATGTCGATCCCGCACAGGGCCGAGCCCACGTAGAAGCAGGACAGCTGCAGGGGACCCGTCTTTTCGGCCTGCTGTTTCATGCGATTCTCCTTTGGAACGCCCTAAGCGTTCAGGGTGAAGCGGGACACAAGGTTATGCAGTTTCGCCGCCGTGGCGGACAGGCCCGTGGCGCTTTTCCTGACCTGCTCGCTTGAGGCCAGAAGGTCGTCGGCCTGGCCGGAAACGTCGGAGATGTCCGTGGCGATCTCTCCGGCCACGACGGAACTCTGGGACACGTTGGCGTTGACCTCGGCGATGCCCTGTGAGGCCTGCCCGACATTGGCCGCGATCTCGCGGGTCGTGGAACTCTGCTCCTCCACCGCCGCCGCGATGGTGGCCACGATATGGTCGACGTCTGCGATGACTGCGGAAATGCCGTCGATCTCCGTGACCGTGTTATCCGTGGCGTCCTGGATGGCCAGAATCCTTTCCCGGATCTCCTCCGTGGCCTGGGCCGTCTGCTGCGCCAGTTCCTTGATCTCGTTGGCGACCACGGCGAAGCCCCGGCCGGCCTCGCCCGCCCTGGCCGCCTCGATGGTCGCGTTGAGGGCCAGAAGATTTGTCTGGGACGAAATGGCCGTGATGGTTTCGGTGACCTTGCCGATCTCGCGGGCCGCGGATCCCAGGTCCTGCACCTTGGCCGAGGCCTGGCCCGCGCGGGCCACGGCCTGGTCGGTGATGCTCTTGGCCTTGGCCGAGTTGGAGGCGATCTCGCCGATGGTCGCGCTCATCTCCTCCGCGGCGGCCGCCACGGTGTTGACGTTGGTCGCGGCCTGCCCCATGGCCGCGGCCACGGAGTTCTGGTTGACGCTCATCTCCTCGGCCGCCGCAGCCACCTGCTGGGCGCGCTGCACCGTGTGCGTGGCCCCGCCCGCCATCTGGTCGGATACGCCGGACAGGGAGGACGACGCCATGGACAGGGACGTGACCTCATGGGACACCTCCCCCAGCATGGCCCGCAGACGCTGAACCATCTCGTTCAGGGCCTCCGCCAGGACGCCGATCTCGTCCTTCTGCCTGACGTCCATGGTCCGGGTCAGGTCGCCATCGGCCATGGCCTGGGCCAGGGCCACGCCCTTGAACAGGGGGCCGGTGATGGCCCGGGTCAGAATGACGCCGATACCCAGGCCAAGGGCCGCGCCGACGCAGACCATCAGCAGGGAAAGCAACTTGACCGCGTCGGCATTCGCCTCGGCCGAAGTCACGTGCGAGCCAGCGCTGGTTTTCGCGCGGGACATCAGCTCGTCGAGGTGTTTCTGCACGCCGTCGCGGGCCTGAACCTCCTCTTCCTCGAAAAGCCTCTCCATCTCATGGAAGTTGCTCTGAGCCCGAGCCGAAACGTTCAGCAATTCGGAAAAGGCGGCAAAAAGCTCCTGGGCGCTCGGAATGGTCCGGCTGTCGTATTCCCTCCTGGCTTCGAGGAGATCGCCGTACGAGGCGTACTCCTTGATCTGCGCCACGGATTTGTGCAGTTCGTCATGCACCGGCTTGAGCCGGTCGATGAGCCCCGACACGTCCTTGTTCCGGGTTGAGAACGTCTGCAGCCAGCGCCCCAGGGGGCAGGCGTCCCCACTCTCACCGCCCTCGAACGCCTTGCCGTAGAGGACCAGGGCCGCAACCTTGTTCATCAGTTCGTGGTGCCAGGCGGTCAGGGTCTGCACGTCCGCAACCAGGGCGTCCGGCCTGACCACGTCCTTGTCCACCAACTCCGAGGAAATTGCGAGTATTTTGCCCGTGGCGGCGCTCCAGGCGTCCAGGGCCTTTTCCAGGTCAGCTATGGTCCCGCGGATTTCGTCAGCCTTCTGGATCTCCGCCCCGAGGTCGGGAATGTCCTTGAGCTTCGCCAGCGAGGCGCGCACTTCGCCCTGGCGCGCGGCAATCCGGCCTGCGGCGTCCTGCCGCTCACCGGGCGTCATGACCTGGCCAAGCATCAGGTTCATATTGCTGCGAATGCGTTGCTGCAGGTTCTCGATCTCGAGGACGGTCTGCACTGCCGCCATCTCCTCGTCGGCGAGCAGCTTCAGGTCGGATTCAAGGGCATTGAGGGCCACCCTGTCCTGGAAACCCACGACAAGGGTGATGATTGTCGTGATGACGAACCCTCCGATCAGCTTGTAGCTCAGCTTGATGTTCTTCAAATCGAAACTCCGGTCCGTATGCGCAATGGGAATTCGTTATCAGGAAGCGTACCGTTTCAGCCATTCGTAGATTGTCTGCAGGAGCCGCTCCTTGTCGAGCTTGACCTGGTAGTCGTCGATGCCCACGGCCTTGCCCCGGGCCACGTCCTCGTCGCCGGCCAGGGAGGTCAGGGCGATGATGGGCGTGAGCGAGAAGCGCTTGTCCTGGCGGATGGTCTGGGCCAGGGTGAAGCCGTCCATGTTGGGCATCTCGATGTCCGTCACGACCAGGTCGTACTTCTGCGGTTCGGCGTCGAGCATGCTCCAGGCCACCAGCCCGTCCTCGGCCGTGTCCACGGTGTAGCCGTCGTCCTCGATGAACTTGCGGACCTGGTTGCGGAAGAAGTCCGAATCCTCGACCAGGAGCAGGTGCGGCACGCCCACCTCCCCGGCGTCGTCGGCCACCTCGATGCTGCCGCGCACGGCGAACCAATCTGGCTGGACCGACTGGATCAGTTCGTAGATGTCGACGATGAGCGTCGTGTTCTCGCCGATGACGGCGGAACCGCTGATGCCGGACTGCTTCAGGGTGAAGGTGTCGACGGTCACCTCGGTCTCGATGGCGTCCACAGGCGGCTTGGCCAGGAGACCGATCTCGTGGCCGGCCATGAGGAAGACGATGACGATGAGTTCGCCCGTCAGGTCGAGGTGCTGGACCGTGGTGGCCTGGTCCAGGGAGAAGACGGGCAGCGTGCCGCCGCGGTACTTGATGACCCTGCGGCCTCCGACCTCCTCGATCTCGCCGGCGTCGATGAGTTCGACGCGGGCCACGAGATCGAGCGGCACGGCGCAGTACTCCTCGGGCGTGTTGCGGAAGACGAAGAGGGACAGCTTGTCCTGGGTCTTGACCGTCTCGGCTTCCTTGGCGGCCAGGGCGCCGCGCTCGCGCACGCCCGTCAGGCTCAGGTCGCCCAGGCGGCCCAGGCCCGCCACGTCGAGGATGAGGGCCACATGGCCGTCGCCCATGATGGTCGCGCCGGCGTAGCCCTGACATTCCTTGAAATGCCGCCCCAGCGGCTTGACCACGATCTCCACGGAGTCGTGGAGCTGGTCCACCACCAGGCCGTAACGGAACTGCCCGGCCGAGACCACGACCAGATTCACGTCGGCCATGGTGCAACCCGATTCCTGCATCTGGCTGGCGTTCTTCCCGCCGCGCAGGAGTTCGCCGACCATGGACGAGGTGGTGCAGGCCGAACCGTCGAGCCCGAGCACGTTGGAAAGATAGAGCATCGGGATGAGTTCGCCGCGCAGGAGCAGGACCTCGGCGTCGCCGACCATCTCGATCCGCTCCGTGATCTGGTCCACGGGGATGCGCAGCAGCTCGTCCACGTTGACCTGCGGGATGGCGTAGCGTTCCTGGCCCACCGAAACCAGCAGGCTCGGGATGATGGCCAGGGTCAGGGGCAGCTTGATGCGGATGGTCGTGCCCTTGCCGCGGGCCGTCTCGATGTCCACCTGGCCGCCGAGCTGGTCGAGGTTGGACTTGACCACGTCCATGCCCACGCCTCGGCCCGACACGTCCGTGACCTGCTCGGCCGTGGACAGGCCCGGCAGGAATATGAGGTTGGCCTTGTCCTTGTCGGACATGGACTTGGCCTGGTCGGGCGAGATGAGCCCGCGCGAGAGGGCCTTTTCCACGATCTTGTCCGTGTTCAGGCCCCGGCCGTCGTCGACGATCTCGATGATGACCTGCCCGGCCTCGTGATAGGCCTTGAGGACGATGGTGCCCATGGCCGGCTTGCCGGCCAGTACGCGCTCGTCCGGCGGCTCGATGCCATGGTCCGCTGAGTTTCGCACCAAGTGGGTCAGGGGGTCGCCCAGGCCCTCGATGATGGTCTTGTCCAGCTCGACGTCGTTGCCTTCGAGCTGCAGGTCGATCTCCTTGCCCAGGTTGCGGGCCAGGTCGCGGACCACGCGCGGAAACTTGTTGAAGATGTTGCCCACGGTCTGCATGCGGGTCAGCATGATGGTTTCCTGCAGCTCGGACGTGACCAGGTCGATACGCTGCCCGGCCACCTCGATCTGGTGCAGGGCGGCCGAGGAGATGGCCTGCATGAGCTGGTTGCGGCTCAAGACCAGCTCGCCGGCCAGGTTCATGAGGTCCTCCAGGAGGCTCACGTGCACGCGCAGGGTGTCGGGCTGGGTGATGGCTGATTTGGAGGCCTTGGCGTCGCCCTTGCGGTCATCCTCGGGAGCGGGGCGCGGCTCCGGTTTCGGCTCCGGTTTCGGCTCGGGTTTCGGCTCGGGCTTCGGCTCCGGCGGCGACGCCGGGCCGGCCTTCGGTGCCGGCGGCGCTTCGGCGGCGCCTGCTCCGCCCAGGGCTTCGGCCAGGTTCACGCCGTTGAAGATTTCCGAAACCAGGGAGTCGGTCCTGTCCTCTTCAGGCGCCGCCGGAGTCGACTCCAGCAACTCCCTGGCGAAATCGGCCTCGGGCGCCGGGACCGAAGACGGCTCGAACTTCAGGGGCAGGATGAACTCGCTGGCGAGGTCCAGCAGGGCCGGCATGATGTCGTCCTCGATGATGGAGCCGAAGAGGACGAAAAGCGGAATGCGGTTGGAGAAGCCGTCGTCCTCCAGGGTCCCGACGGCCTCGAAGTCGACCTTCAGGTCCAGCACGACGCCCGTGGAGTCCATGCACTTGAGGATATCGAAAATGGTCTTTTCCTTGCGCTGCACGTCATGGATGAGGTCGAACTCCAGCAGGTAGAGATTCTTCCCGCCCTTGCGGTTCTGCAGCAGGTCGAACTCCGGAACCTCGAAGACGACCCTGCCGCGGCCGTCCTTGATCTCCACCCGGCGGTCGACGGAGGCCTTCTCATGGCCCTTGAGGTTGGCCGAGGTGGCCGCCGTCAGGGCCGCGATATGGTCGTCGATGTAGGCGTCCTCGCTCTCGGCCACGTTGACGATCATGTCCCGGAGCTTGTCGAAGGCCAGCAGGACTATATTGACCACTTCCGGGTCGGGCACGAGTTCGCGGTTGCGCACCATGTCCAGCACGTTCTCGATCTTGTGGCCCAGGTCCTTGATCTTGACCAGCCCCAGAAATCCGGCCCCACCCTTGATGGAGTGCGCTGCGCGGAAGACTTTATTGACCAGTTCGACATCGATGTCGGCCCCGGACTGCTCGATGGCCAAGAGATCGTTCTCGATGTCCCCGAGATGCTCGGTGGCTTCTTCCACGTACATTTGTAGAGTTTCGTCATCCATCATCATCGTGCGAACTCCGTGTAGATTTCATGTTGGGGCTTCCGCCGCGGCAACCTTCATGCATCCATGCAGACGTCCCAGGCGTCGTCCGCCCGAAGAACCCATCCGAAACAAACCCTCCGCCCCCTGCGGCCTGAACGCCGGGAGAGGAAGCGGAACCGTCGGCTACGCGCCGAGATTGAGATGCTGGTCAAGGCGCATGGACTTGAACAGCTTCACGATATTTTCTGAAGCCCCGCTGATGACGAGCCGGCCGCCCTTCTTCTTCATGGAATTGTGCGTGGCGATGACCACGCCGATGCCGATGGAATCCATCATGGTCGTGCCGGACAGGTCCAGCCGGAGAACCTGGGGGGACTCGTCGAGCACGGTGCTCAGTTCGTGCTTGAAATCCGGCACCATCGTGGACACGAGGTCCCGGTCCGGGATGATCGTCACGGTGCTTCCTTCACGGGTAATTGTGGACATGGCCTCTCCTGATGAAAAAATCCGAGTTTTCTGTGTCCTACACGCAGCCGCCGAGGATATCAATTTACACGAGCGGCATATTTTTGCAACAAAATGCGAGTGTTGCGCTAGAGATGCCACATCCGGCGAACAACAGGGCCGGCTGGAATGCGTACGTGGCTGTCAGACAATACCACCCTACACTCTTTATTGTCCGGAAATAAAGCAAAATCTTGTTTGCACCTTTCGGCCGCGGAGCAGGCGTCTTCCCCCATCGAAAAAAAACGGGCGATCCCGTCATGCCGTCGGAAACGCCCGTCATCGCCATTTTCAGCCCGTACCACCGGGAGCGCTACTTCCCGGCCAGGATGCTCTTGGCGGGGATGAGCCCCGTGGCCGCCGCCGAAACGATGTTCCCGGCCACGCCCGGCCCGTCACCGGCCACGTAGAGCCCAGCGATGGCCGTTTCCAGGTTCTCGGCGCAGTCGACCTGGGTGGCGAAGAACTTGATCTCCGGGGCGTAGAGAAGGGTCTCGTCGTTGGCCACGCCTGGCACCACGAGGTTGAGCTTCTCCAGACCCTCGACCAGGTTGGTCAGGATGCGCTCGGGCAGGGCCATGGCGATGTCGCCGCAGACCACCTTTTTGAGCGTCGGCTCGATGTAGCTGTTGCGGATGCGGTTCCAGGTGGAGCGCCGGCCGCGCTTCAGGTCGCCGAAGCGCTGCAGGATGGGCTTGCCGCCGCCGATGAGGGTCGCCAGGCGGCCGATGGACTCGCCGTAGGCCTGGTTGTCCGTTACCGGTTCGTTCAGGACCACCTTGGACAGGAAGGCGAAGTTGGTGTTCTCGCTCTTCTTGTCCATGTAGGCGTGGCCGTTGACGCAGACGAAGTCCTGGTAGTTCTCCTGGGCGATGAACCCGCCGTAGTTGGTGCAGAAGGTGCGGGTCAGGTCGTCGTACTTGGAGGTGCGGATGAAGAAGGTCGGGTCGTAGATGATGGAGCACAGGTCCTGCATGATCTCGTTGTGGACCTCGACGCGCACGCCGACCTCGATGCCGCGCTGGGTCACGGCCAGGCCGTGGCGCTGCACGAGCTGTCCGACCCACTCGGCGCCCACCCGGCCCGGGGCCAGGATGACGTTTTCGGCGCGGTGCTCGCCCTTGTCCGTGACCACCCCGCGCACGCGGCCGTCCTCGACCAGGATGTCGCGGACCTCCTCCCTGGTGCGCACGGTCACGCCCTTGGACTGGATGTACTCGACCATGCCGGTGATGTGGCCGGGCAGGTTGTCGCTGCCGAGGTGCTTCTGCTTGATGACCAGCAGGTCGATGCCGAACTTGCGGGCCTCCTTGCGGATGGACCTGGCCTCCTCGATGTTGGTCGGGTAGACCTTGCCGTCCATGCCGAAGCGGTTGAAGATGGCTTCGGTCTCCTCAATGAGCGCCGTGGCCTTGCCCACGCTCATGAACTGGGTCAGGTCGGTCTTGCCGAGCTTATGGATGAAATTGAGCTTGCCGTCGGAAAAGAGCCCCGCCCCACCCATGCCCGAAAGGATGTTGCAGGGCTTGCAGTGGATGCAGTCCTGCTCGCCCACCAAGGGGCAGTTGCGCTTCAGGGACGCCTTCCCCTTCTCGATGAGGAGCACGTCCAGGCCTGAATGCTCGGCCAGGTGGTAGGCGGCGAACAGGCCGGCGGGGCCGCCGCCGACGATGATGACGTCATGGACTTTGTTCATGGCTATTTCCCGTCGACCTTCTTCTTTTTCACGGACATGGAGTGCCGTTTCTGGGCCGAGAGCTCGACCTTGCGCAGGCGGATGTTCTGGGGCGTGACCTCGACCATCTCGTCGTCGCGGATGAAGTTCAAAGCCTTCTCCAGGGTCATGGGCAGCACCGGCGTGAGGATGATGGCCTCGTCCTTGCCCGAAGCGCGGAGGTTGGTCAGCTTCTTCTCCTTGCAGGGGTTGACGTCGATGTCGTTGTCCCTGTTGTGCTCGCCGACGATCATGCCTTCGTAGACCGCGTCGTTGGGCTGGACGAACATGCGGCCGCGCGGCTCGAGGTTGAAGATGGCGTAGGGCACGGCCTGGCCCTGGCGGTCCGAGACGATGGAGCCCGAGAAGCGGGTCGGGAAGTCCCCGCGGTACTCACCGTAGCCGTCGAAGAGGGAGTTCATGATGCCCGTGCCCTTGGTGTCGGTCAGGAACTCGTCGCGGTAGCCGATCAGCGCGCGGGAAGGCACGGAGAACTCCATGCGCACGCGGCCGCTGCCGTTGTTGACCAGGTTCAGGAGCTTGCCACGGCGGATGGACAGCTTCTCCGTGACTACACCCATGAAGGCCTCGTCGCAGTCCACGTAGACGTGCTCCAGGGGCTCCAGAAGCTTGCCGCCGTCCTTCTTGTAGATGACCTCGGGCCGGCCCACGCCCAGCTCGAAGCCCTCGCGGCGCATGGTCTCGATGATGATGGCCAGCTGGAACTCGCCGCGGCCCTTGACGATCATGGAGTCCTTGTCCTCGCTCTCCTCGACCTGGATGGCCACGTTGGTCAGGGCCTCCTTCTCCAGGCGGTCCTTGATCTTGCGGGACTGCACGATCTTGCCCTCGCGGCCGGCGAAGGGCGAGGTATTGATGGTGAAGCGCATGGACACCGTGGGCTCGTCCACGTCGATGCGCTTCAGGCGCACGGGGGAGTCCTTGAGGCAGATGGTGTCGCCGATGGATACCTTGTCCAGACCCGCAAGGACCACGATGTCACCCATCGCCACGGACTTCTGTTCGGCCAGCTGCAAGCCTTCGTAGGCCTGAACCTTGGAAGGCCGGAAGGCGGTCTGGTTCGCTTCGGTCATGCACAGGAGGTCCGTCTTCTCCTCCAGGGTGCCGGCCTTGATCTTGCCGATGACCAGTCGGCCCAGGTAGTCGGAGTAGCCCAGATCGGAGACGAGCATCTGGAAGGGCGCTGCCGGATCGAAGCTGGGCCCGGGGATGCGTTCCAGGATCAGGTCGAAGAGGCACTGCAGGTTCTCGCCGCGCTCCTCCAGAACCGGGGAAGCCACTCCGTCGCGGCCGATGGCGTAGACCACCGGAAATTCGAGCTGGTCCTCGTCGGCGCCGAGGTCGATGAACAGGTCGTAGACCTCGTCCAGCACTTCCTGGGGCCGGGCGTCGGCGCGGTCGATCTTGTTGACCGCGACGATGATCGGCAGGCTGGCGTCCAGGGCCTTCTTCAGCACGAAGCGGGTCTGGGGCAGCGGCCCCTCGGAGGCGTCCACCAGCAGGACCGCGCCATCGACCATGGACAGGGCCCGCTCCACTTCCCCGCCGAAATCGGCGTGGCCGGGAGTGTCGACGATGTTGATCTTCACGTCCTTCCAGCGCACGGAGCAGTTCTTGGCGGCGATGGTGATGCCGCGCTCGCGTTCGAGGTCCATGGAGTCCATGACGCGATCGTCAACGGACTGGTTGTCCCGGAACACTCCGGACTGGCGGAACATGGCGTCCACCAGGGTGGTCTTGCCATGGTCGACGTGGGCGATGATGGCGATGTTTCTGATGCGGTCGTTCTTCTGCGTATTGGGCATTCTCTTTCCTCTTGGGGACATAAAAAACGGCTCCCTGAGCGAAGCCGATGCTGCGCCATGCACACGACGCACGACACTATTTTTCCACTACGCGCAGTTTTCGTGCGCCGTCAAGATGGGAAAACGGGCAAGGGCGGGTTCGGCCGGACCGACTGGCGGCCGGGGGAGCCGGGCTGCGGAAACTCCGCGAAGACCTACGAAAGCTTGCCGCAACGCAGGTTGCGCACGGCATCCTTGAACATGACCTCGATGGTGTTTGGCTTCATCAACTTCTGCACGTAGCCGGACCCGAAGACGGGATGGTCGATGACGTCGCCGGTGCGGAAGGTGCGGTCCATGCTGTAGGCCAGGGGCGAGGGGCACGACCCCACCAGCTTCTCCCACTGTTCGGCCTGGGCCTGGGCCTGCCGGCTTGCCGCAGCGCTGGTCTTGCGCGGGCTCGCGGCCTTGGGCGCAGCCGCCTGGGGGGTTTCCTTGACGATCCCCGTGGCGGCGCTCCGCACCCGCGACGCGGCGGGAGCCTTGGCCTCGGCCTTGGGGGAGGTGTAGGAATGGCGGGCGCGGCAAACCTTGCACTCGACCTTGGCGATCTTGTCGCCCAGCATGGCCACCACGTGGTGGTCAGTGACGGTCTTGCATTTCTTGCAGAGTGATTCGACGGAACTCCCGGCCTGTATCTGATTCTCGCTCATGACATATCCTTTGAGATGCGGTGTGGAAAAAAAAGCCACAAGGCATGACCTTGTGGCGAAAGCATGTACGAGGACCCTACCCCCTTCCCTTCCGGGAGGCAACGCCTGAGTTCAACCTTCCTCCCGAGGGCTTCCGGACGTTGACAGAGGGACCGTCCGCACGCATGATGCGCGCTTCTCAGGGCGGGGTGGAAGTCCCCACCGGCGGTGTCCCGCGTGCGCGCGGGGAGCCCGCGAGCGCTCCCGGAGGTCCGGGAGGTCAGCAGATCCGGTGAGAAGCCGGAGCCGACGGTTACAGTCCGGATGAAAGAGAAAGATGGCCGCCGTCCGCGTGCGCGGGCGGTTCTTTCCGGCCGCGCCCTGGTTCACGCCCAATTTCCAAGGAGAGCAACGTGAATCAGACCTCCCCCACTATCGACGGCACCCCCTCCCGCGACCGCGTGGCGCGGGCCCTCCAGGCCCTGCGCGCAGGCCGGGGTGTGCTGGTCACGGACAACGAGAACCGCGAAAACGAGGGCGACCTCATCTTCGCGGCCGAGTCCCTGACCACCTCCCAGATGGCCATGCTCATCCGCGAGTGCAGCGGCATCGTCTGCCTCTGCCTGCCCGACGAAAAGGTCCGGGCCCTGGATCTGCCCCCCATGGTCGGCGACAACTCCAGCCGGTACCAGACGGCCTTCACTGTCTCCATCGAAGCCGCCGAGGGCGTGACCACGGGCGTGTCCGCCGCCGACCGCGTGCGCACGGTCCAGGCCGCCATCGCCGACGATGCCCGGCCGGGCGACCTGAACCGCCCAGGCCACATCTTCCCACTGCGGGCCAGACCGGGCGGAGTGCTGGAGCGCGAGGGACACACCGAAGCCACGGTGGACCTCATGCGCCTGGCGGGCCTCAAGCCCTTCGGCGTGCTGTGCGAACTGACCAACGAGGACGGGACCATGGCCCGCATGCCCCAGATCCGGGAGTTCGGGCGGCGTCACGACCTGCCGGTGGTGACCATCGACGATCTCAAGGAATACATCCAGGACGCGGCCCGGGCCGCCGTCTGACCCAACCGCCGCGGAGCCCTCGTCGGCGCTCCGCGGCGCTCATGACCGGCCTGGACTTTTGACCGGCCGCTCTGTACGCGAACTGCCATGACTCCCGCCATCAACGCCGCCAAGAAAGCGAAAATCGCCTTCACCGTCCACGAGTACGCGCACGACCCGGCCTGCGCCTCCTACGGCCTGGAAGCCGCGGAAAAGCTGAACATCGATCCCGCGCGGGTCTTCAAGACCCTGGTCGCGGACCTCGGCGGCGAACTCGTCGTGGCAATCATCCCCGTGGAAGCCATGCTCGGCCTCAAGAACCTGGCCAAGGCCGCCGGGTCCAAGAAGGCGGCCATGGCCGACAAGGCCCTGGTCGAGCGGACCACGGGCTACGTCCTGGGCGGCGTCAGCCCCCTGGGCCAGAAGAAGCGCCTGCGCACCTTCATCGACGCCTCGGCCCAATCCCTCCCGACCATGCACGTCAGCGCCGGTCGCCGCGGCCTGGAGATCGAGCTCGCCCCGGCCGACCTAACGCGGCTGACCGGCGGGACCTTCGCCGACCTGCGCCAATAACCCCAACGGCGTTCAGCCTTCGGCGCCGTACCACGCACCAATTTGCGCGAAACCGCGCCGTCTCGCACCGCCATGGACCAGCCGCGGCCCGCATTACGCCGATCAGGCCTGATCGGCCGAACCGCCACACCCATACGGACTCCACCATCATCATGTCCGACAGAGCCACGCCATGCACGATGCGGCATGACGAAACGACGCGAATTGTCTGACACGCATTTCCCTTGACTTTTTTCCTCCACCAATGCTTAAGCAACCAAATCATACTCATAAACACGCACGACTTCCCAGGACGCGATGGCATACATCTACGGTAGCCATGGACGAGACGGCATCGCCCCTCCCTGTGCAGGGCGCACGGATATCCTTCTGCGCATCGCTCTGCCCCTGCTTTTCCTTTTCGCCCTCGCGTCGGCGGGCTTGCATGCCTTTCTGCATGGCGGCTACGTCATCACGGCGCTCTTCGCTATTTTCTTCGTTTTCCTGCTGCTTCGCTTCGAAGAACTCGGCCTGACGCTGGCCCTGCGTCTCTCGGGAGCCGACGCCGCGGCCCGCGCCAACGGCATTGTGGCCAGGACGCTGCGCCTCCTGCCCGAAGGGTACCATGTCTTCCACGGCCTGGAGTTCGACGGCGTGCGCATCGACCACGCCGTTGTCGGCCCGGGCGGCTTCTTCCTCATCGCGGTCCAATCGAACATCGGCAGGATCACGGAGGCCCGCGAAGCGCTGCGGCTGAACGGATGGCCGTTCCTGGGGGACCTCATCGGCAGAAGCTGGCGCCAATCCCGCGCGCTGCTGCGCCGTCTGGACCTGGAGAATTCCGGTGCCGTGCAGGTCTGCCCCGTGCTGTGCTTCAGCCGGGGAAGCGTCGAGACGGGACGTCTCGTGCGCGGCGTGATGGTCGCCCAGGCCTCGACCCTCGTGCGCATGATCCTCGAACACGAAAGCCCGCTGTCGAGCGAAAAGGTCCTGCAGCTGACCGACAAGCTCGCGCCCCTCGTGCGCGACGGGACGACGGAACCCGAGGCCACGCACCGCGACGCGCTCGACGGCATGGACGACGGACTCTCCGGCGCCACGGCCCAGCGACCGACCTGCAGCAAATGCCGGCATACGCCGAGCGACCTGGAAGCCCACCTGTTCCCCAACGAATGCCCACGATGCGGCCGCCTTTACGCTCACGGACACGCAGAGGAACCGACCGCCCTCGCGTCGCCCCGCACGTCCGCCGCGGCCGTGGCGGCCACCTGCCTGATCATCGCCGCCGGCTCCGCCCTGCTGGCCTATCAGGCCGGCCTGTTCGACCAGGATAGTCCCGTCACCATCCAGGCCGCGGAGGACGCGGACAACACCTCACAGCAGGCCGCAGAGGTCTCCCTGGCCCCTGCCGCGCCGACCGCGACTCCTCCCCAGACGACACGGCCATCGTCAGCGACGCAGGTCGCAGAAAAAGCCGCCGGCCCCGCCGAAGCTCACGTCCTGGAACCGGAAAACCAGACCCCGGACGCATCCGACAGTGTACAGAGCGTCAACGCCGATGACCGGGAATCCCACGCATCGCCATCGCCATCCGAACCCGTCCGCGAATCCGCCGCCATCGCCCCGGTCGGCGACGTGAACGCCACAGCCGGGACGCAAACCCAGCCCGCGCCCGCCGAACCAAAGAACCTCACCCCAGCCGAAGGAATTCTGACCATCGTCACCGCCAGGCCCACGACCCTGGTGCTGACCAACGACCAGACCTCAAAGCGTTTCGGCCCCTACGAAACCAGACCCAGCAAGGCCCTCGACATCGTCCTGCCCAAAGGCTGCTACTCCGTGGTCCTCGTGGACAGCGGACGGCGCAGGCAGACCACCGTGAGCTTCCTCGGCGACACGGGCCGGCTCGAATTCTAGCAGGGCCGCATCGCCGCGACCTTGTCCAGAGACGCCGGGGCCTCACTCTGCGCACGTTTCCATGTGCGGCGGTTCAGCCACCATGTCGAAGTACCCCGAAGTTCATGCACAACCGAATGGGGGCACTATTTCCCGTTCATGAGCACCCTCGGGCCCGCATTCCAGCCAGACAAGACGACCGCGCACCCCGTTTCATTGACAGGAAGAAAGGCGGTCCTTACTTCATGACCTGAAAGGACAGTATGGATTCATCCACGGAGGTCGAATGCTAGCCATCGCAAAAATAACGTCCAAGGGGCAAACCACGATTCCCCAGGCTGT
Source organism: Desulfomicrobium escambiense DSM 10707 (assembly GCF_000428825.1). Classification (NCBI taxonomy): domain Bacteria; kingdom Pseudomonadati; phylum Thermodesulfobacteriota; class Desulfovibrionia; order Desulfovibrionales; family Desulfomicrobiaceae; genus Desulfomicrobium; species Desulfomicrobium escambiense. The sequence goes on from NZ_AUAR01000008.1 coordinate 84,485, forward strand.
TCGAGACGCTCTCGGCGTCCGCCCGGGAGACGCCATCGTGTGGGAGGTGAACCGAGACGGTGTGGCCAGGGTCCGCAAGGTCGCACCCCTCGACGAGGAGTACCTGAGCGCTGTGGAGGCCGGACTTTCCGAATGGAACTGCGCCGAAGACGAGGAGGCGTACCGTGATCTGTGAGCGATTCGACGTGGTTCGCGTCCCTTTCCCCTTCACGGACCGGATGGCCGTCAAGAACAGGCCCGCCCTGGTGCTTTCGGACACGGATGTGTTCAACGCGCCAAGCGGACACGCCGTCATGGCCATGATCACCTCGCTGGCCAATGCCCCATGGCCATGCGACTGCCCCATCCTGGATCTTGAATCCGCCGGCCTGCCCGCCCCGTCAAAAGTGCGCCTCAAGCTCTTCACTCTGGATCTTCGGCTCGTGCGCGGGACCCTGGGCCGATTGTCGGGCCGGGATGAATCCGCGGTGCTGGCCATGCTCACTGCCGCCTTGGCGTGCCCTGAGCCGCCAAAAAAATAGGGCCCCCGGACTTTCGCCCAAGGGCCCCGCAAGGAGGAGAAAGCCGCTTATTTGCGCAGCATGCCGGCCAGGAGGCGCAGGTGGGAGCGCTCCTCGTCGATGCAGGCCTTGATGTATTTCTTTTCCCCTTCGGGCACGAATTCCTGCATCTCCACGAAGAAGAGGATGGTGTCCTTTTCGAAGCCCATGGCCGTCTCGATGGCCTCTTCGGCCGTGCCCATGAACTGCTTCAGATGGTCCACGTCGCCCAGGCGAAAGAGCGTGTGGGAGTCGAGCAGGAACTTCAGGTAGTCCACATACTCGTCCTCCTCGGCCCAGGCCGGGAGTTCCACCTCGCCCACGCGCTCGTAGAGCTTGGCGAAGATCTCGCGGTGCTTGGTCTCTTCCCCCGCAAGGAAGCTGAACAGGTCCTTGAGTTTGGGTTCCGTCGTGGTCTCGACCAGGCGGTTGTAGAAGACCTCGCCCCTGGTCTCGACTTCCTGAGCGGCCAGGAGGATGTCGGTAGCCTTGAATATTCCAGCCATAAAACCTCCTAGAGTTCCGAAGGCAGCTCTTTGAGCTGGGCATAGGTGAAGACGGGTCCGTCGATGCAGACGTACTTCGTGCCGATGTTGCAGCGCCCGCAGATGCCCACGCCGCACTTCATGCGCTTCTCGAGCGTGGTGATGATGTTCTGGTCCTCGAAGCCCAGTTTCTTGAGGGCCTGCAGGGTGAACTTGATCATGATGGGCGGTCCGCAGGTGATGGCCACGGTGTTCTTGGGCTTGGGGTTGATCTCGAGCAGCACGTTCGGGATGAGGCCCACCTTGTGCTCCCAGCCTTCGGACGGGTTGTCGATGGTCAGGACGGTGTTGACGTCCTTGCGGCTCGTCCACTCGGGCAGTTCGGCCTTGTAGGTCAGGTCGGCCGGGCTGCGCGCGCCGTAGAGAAGCGTGATGTCTTTGTAATCCTTGCGGTTGTCGAGCATGTAGGTGAACAGGGTCCGCAAAGGGGCCATGCCGATGCCGCCGCCCACGAAGACGATGTTCTTGCCCTTCAGGTCTTCGAGGGGGAAGGAGTTGCCCAAGGGGGCGCGCACGCCGATCTGGTCGCCGGGCTGCAGCTGGTGCAGGCGGGTTGTCACCTCGCCGACGCGCATGACGCTGAACTGCAGGTAGTCCTTGCGGGTCGGGGAGGAGTTGATGACGAAGGTCGACTCGCCCACGCCGAAGACCGAGAGCTGCCCCACCTGGCCGGGCCGGAAGGTGAAGTCCTTCATGCGCTGCTCGTTGTTGAGCACGATGCGGAAGGTCTTGATGTTGTGCGTCTCCTGGATCACCTCGACGATGGTGGCCATGTCCGGGAGATAGGGATTGGCGTTCATTCGGCGTACTCCTGTGCGGCGTTGACGATCTGCCGGATATCGACTCCGGCGGGGCACTGCTTGATGCACCGGCCGCACCCGCAGCAGGCGATGACGCCCTTGTGCAGGTCCGGATAGTAGCTGAACTTGTGCCCGACGCGGTTCTTCAGACGATGAGCCTTGGTCGAGCGCGGGTTGTGGCCGCTGCCCTCCAGGGTGAAGGTGTGGGACATGCAGTTGTCCCAGGTGCGGATGCGCTGGCTGGAGAGGCCCAGGTCGTCGTCCGTGATGTTGAAGCAATAGCAGGTCGGGCACATGTAGGTGCAGGCCCCGCAGGAGATGCACTTGGCCGACTGGGCCAGCCAGAAGTCCATGTCGTCGAAACGCGCCAGGAGCTTGGCCGGGGCCGACGCATAGTCGTGGGCCTCGCCCATCAACTCGCGCGCCTTGGCGTTCTTGGCGTCGGCCTCCTTGCCCTTGTCGCCGGCGTCGGTGAACAGGGCCATCTTCATGATCTCCTCGCCCTCCGGCGTGACGGAGCGGGCCACGTAGCCCTCGCCCACCAGGGTCAGGAGCACGTCTGAGCCGCTCGGGTCGGCCGGGCCGCTGCCCACGCTGTGGCAGAAGCAGGTCGTCTCGGGCCGGTCGCAGGCCAGGGAGATGAAGACCGTGTTTTGGCGACGCTGCAGGTAGTACGGGTCCTTGATCTTGTCGGTCTCGTAGACCGGGTCAAAGATCAGCTTGCCGCGCGCCCCGCAGGGACGGCAGCCGATGACCACGTTCTTGCCCTCGGGCAGGGTCTCAATGATTTCCGGTTTTTTCTCGGGGATTTCGCGCTTGACCACCAGCAGGGTCTCGGTCTGCGGGAAGGTCGCGGCCTTTGGGGACACGGCGGCCATGCGGGAATGCAGGTCCATGACCATGCCCGGCTGGAAGCGGCGGAAGGTCACGGTGCCGCAGTCCGCCACGGGCGCCAGCACGCGGCAGGTGGCGGCCAGTTCCCCGGCCAGGCGGTTCAGGTTTTCCTTGGTGATGAATTTTTCCATTACCAGCCTCGCTCGTTGATGCGCTCTTCCTCGACCTTGAAGGTCAGGAGCGGCGGTGTCTGATCAAGGGCCTTGCCGGCCTCGTGCTGGAACACGTCCTTGACCTGCTTGTTCATGTAGCGCCGCAGGAGCATGAGCGGGATGTCCACGGGACAGGCCCGCTCGCATTCGCCGCACTCGGTGCAGCGCCCGGCCAGATGGGACACGTGGATCATCTGGAACATCATGTTCTCGGACGGCAGGTTCTCCTGGCTGACCCACAGGGGATCGCGGCTGGTCGCGATGCAGTAGTCGCGGCAGACGCACATGGGGCAGGCGTTGCGGCAGGCGTAGCAGCGGATGCAGCGGCCCATGGTCTCCTGCCAGAAGGCGAACTTCTCGGCGTCGGACTTGGCCTCGAACTCTTCCTGGCACTTCAGGCTCGCGGCCGGGGCCGGGGTGTGGGGCTTGCCGACCAGGACGTCGGAGACGATGGCGTCGGGGGCGTCGCAGACCGCGCACTTGTCGGCGCGGATGTCGGCCAGCTTCAGGGTGGCCGACTGGCCCGCCACCGTGATCTTGAGAGCGTCGTCGCCGACCTCCACGGATTCGACGAAGCCCGGGTCCGCCGGCAGGGCCGCGCGGATCTTGCGCTGGCTGATCACGCCGTCGCAGCACAGGCCGAAGATGACGACGTCTTCGCGGTTGATGAGCGTTTCGTTCATGAGCTCGATGACGCTCTTGCTGTCGCAGCCCTTGACCACGACGCCGACCTTCTTGCCCTTGAAGCCCGTCAGGTAGGTGGCCAGGTTGTGCACGGCCAGGGGGCCTATGATGAGCCGGTCCAGATCGGCTTCGGAGCGGATGAAGAGCGGCGTGGCGTGGAGCGAGTCGTAGCCCTGCTCCCAGCCGATGACGCACTCGAGCTCGCCGAGCTGGCTCTTGATGGCTGTCTTGAGATCATCCAATTGGGACATGTGTCCTCCTATGCTTGAATCGAACCGTGACAGGGGCATCCCTGCCCCTGGCTGGCCTTCACGGCCAGAGCGTTCCAGTCCACGTCGCTTTTCGGGTTGAAGCTCGGCGCGGGGCCGAGTTCGTGAATGCGGCGGGTGAACTCCGTGACCACGTGCTGCCAGCGCTGCCCTTCCGAAGCCGAGACCCAGGTGTACTCGAAGCGGCGCTCGTCGATGCCCGTGATGGGCAGGAAGCGCTTGAGCATCTCCAGGCGGCGCCGGGCGTAGAAGTTGCCCTCGGCGTAGTGGCAGTCGCGCGGGTGGCAGCCCGAGACCAGCACGCCGTCGGCCCCGTTCATGAGGGCGCGGACGATGAAGAGCGGGTCGATGCGGCCCGAACAGGGGACGCGGATGATGCGCAGGTCCGTGGGCTGCGTGAACCGCCCCACTCCCGCCGTGTCCGCGCCGCCGTAGGAGCACCAGTTACACAGGAAGCCTACTATTCGAAGTTCGCGAACATCTTGGGCGGGCATAAGGCATTCACCTCCGCGAGGATCTGGTTATCTGTGAAGTGTTCGAGCTGGATGGCGCCCTGCGGGCAGGTCACCGTACAGATGCCGCAGCCCTGGCAGACCGTGTCGATGACCTCGGCCTTGGGGTTGCCGAAGCGGTCCTGGACTGCCTTGATGGCGCCGAAGGGGCAGGTCTGGATGCACTTGCCGCAGCCCACGCAGCGGGCCGGGTTGACGCGCGAGACCGCCGGGTCGGACTCCAGCATGGCCTTGGACAGGAGGCCCAGGACCTTGGATGCGGCGGCGCTGCCCTGTCCAACCGAGGCCGGGATGTCCTTGGGACCCTGGCACGCGCCGGCCAGAAACACGCCGGCCGTATTGGTCTCGACAGGCTTCAATTTGGGGTGGCTCTCGACGAAGAAGCCGTACTGGTCCGGGGCCACGCGCAGCTTTTCGCCCAGCTGCACCGCGCCCTTGGCGGACTCGGCGCCCACGGCCAGGACCACCAGGTCGGCCGGGACCTCGACCTGCGTGCCGGCCAGGGTATCGGCGCCGCGCACGACGAGCTTGTCGCCCTTGGGATAGATCATGGCCACGCGACCGCGCACGTACTGCGCCCCGTACTCTTCCATGGCCCGGCGGACGAACTCGTCGTACAGCTTACCGGGGGAACGGATGTCCATGTAGAAGACGTAAGACTGGGAGTCCGGGATGTGGTCCTTGGTCAGGATGGCCTGCTTGGCCGTGTACATGCAGCAGAAGCCCGAGCAGTACGGACGGTTCACGGACTTGTCGCGCGAACCCACGCACTGGATGAAGACCACGTTCTTGGGCTCCTTGCCGTCCGAGGGGCGCTTGATGTGCCCGCCCGTGGGGCCCGAGGCCGAAAGCAGACGCTCGTACTGCAGGGACGTGATGACGTCCTTGTAGCGGCCCTCGCCGTACTGCGGGTACTTGTGCCAGTCGAAGAGGTCGTAGCCCGTGGCCACGACGATGGCGCCCACGTCGACGTTGACCAGTTCGTCCTTCTGCTCGAAGTCGATGCACTTGACCGGGCAGACCTTGGCGCACAGCCCGCACTTGCCCTTGGTCAGCATCAGGCAGGAAGCGGCGTTGATGGCCGCTTTCTTGGGGATGGCCTGGGGGAACGGGATGTTGATGGACGGGGCGTTGCAGAGATTCTCGTTGAAGGGGTCCGGCATCTTGCGGCTGGGGCACTTCTCGACGCACAGCCCGCAGCCGGTGCACCTGGCCCAATCGACGTAGGTGGCCTTCTTGCGGACGGTGACCTGGAAATTGCCGACGTAGCCGCCGACGCTCTCCACCTCAGCGCAGGTGTAGAGAGTAATGTTGGGATGCTGGGCGATGTCGACCATCTTGGGGCCGAGCACGCACGAGGAGCAGTCGACCGTGGGAAAGGTCTTGTCCAGCTTGGCCATCTTGCCGCCGATGCTCTGCTCGCGCTCGACCAGGATGACCTCCTGGCCGCCGTCTGCGCAGTCCAGGGCCGCCTGGATGCCGGCCACGCCGCCGCCGATGACCAGCACGCGCTTGGTCGTCTCGAAGCGCTTGGCCATGAGCGGCCGGTTGCGGCGCAGCTTCTCCACGGCCATGCGCACCAGTTCGGACGCCTTGCCGGTATTGAGGTCCTTGGTCTTGCCGATCCAGGAGACGTGCTCGCGGATGTTGGCCATCTCGAACATGTAGCGGTTCAGACCGGCGCGCTCCACGGCACGGCGGAAGGTCTGCTCGTGCATGCGCGGGGTGCAGGAGGCCACGACCACGCCGTCGAGGTTCTTGTCCTTGACCGCCTGGATGATGGCGTCCTGGCCCGGTTCGGAGCAGGCGTACATCGTGTCCGTGGAAAACACCACGTCGGGGTAGGTCAGGGCGGTGGCCGCCACGGAGGGACAGTCCACGGTGCCGGCTATGTTGCTGCCGCAATGGCAGATGAAAACACCAATTCGCATCGCGCCCTCCCTACATGGCCTGCTGCGGTTGTTTGATCCTGCCCAGGGCAAGCCTCGGATCCACACAGAGCTTCTCGAAGCCGAGCTCGGCGCGGTCGATCCCCAGGGCGTAGCCAAGGAGCTGGGTGTAGTAGAAAACCGGAATCCGGAAATTCTCGCGCAGGGCGTCGTTGATCTGCCCCTGCCGCAGGTCCAGGTTCATCTGGCACAGCGGGCAGGCGGTCACGATGGCGTCGGCGCCGACGTCACGCGCGGCGTCCAGGAGCTTGCCGGACAGCCTGTGCACGATGTCCCCGCGGGGAATGCCGTACGAAGCGCCGCAGCACTCGACCTTCAGGGGGAACGGCACCACCTCGGCGCCCAGGAGCGCCATGAGGTTGTCCATGGCCATGGGGTTTTCGTGGTGGTCGAACTTCATGACCTCGGGCGGACGGTTCATGATGCAGCCATAGTAGCAGGCGATCTTGATGCCCGAGAGGGGCTTGACGACCTTGCCCTTGATCAGGTCGGGGTCGACGTTCTCGGCCAGGACCTGCAGCACAGACTGGGTGTCCACGGCGTTCCTGCACGGCACGTCCAGCAGGGCGTTGACCTTGTCCTTGAACTCCGGGTCGTCCATCTTGTGGGACGCGGTGCGCAGGTTGGTCAGGCAGCTGGGGCAGGGTGTGGTGGCCTTGGTCATGCCCATGGACTCGACCTGGGCCAGGTTGCGGGCCGACAGGGCGGCGGAGAGAACGTGATTGACGGTGTGGGCCGGCGTGGAGCCGCAGCAGCTCCAATCCGGGATGTCCACCAGCTCCACGTCCAGGGCCTTGCACACGGCGCGGGTGGACGTGTCGTATTCCAGGGACGTCCCCTGCCCGGAGCATCCCGGATAATACGCGATTTTAAGCATTTTTGCCTCCTTTGCGGAACCGCTCGAAAATGCGCGCCACCTGCTCGCGGCCCTGGATCGGGTGCGGCTTGAACGGCAGCTTGCCGCGCATGAGCACCTGCGGGGCGAGGTCGACATCGGTGAAGACGCGGCCCGAGCGGGTCATGTACGAAGCCATGAGACCCAGTTCGTAGGCACGCCCATGGCGTTCCACGGATTCGAGGAAGGAATCGGCGAAGACCTTCACGGAACGCTCCGTGGCGTAGCCCTCCTCGCGCGCCATGTGCCGACAGACGTCCATGATCAGCGCCACGTCGATCTTGTTCGGACAGCGCGTGGTGCAGGACTGGCACGAGCCGCACAGCCAGATGGACCGGCATTTCAGGACTGCTTCCTTCTGCCCGGTCTGGACCAGACGCATGATCTGGCTGACCGAATAGTCGTAGGCGAAGGTGTACGGGCATCCGGCCGTACAGTTGCCGCACTGGTAGCAGGTCTTGACATTCTGGTGGCTGCGGGCTTCGACCTCGGCAGTGAAGCCCTGGTCGGCATCAGCGAGATTAAAGATTTGCATAGGCATACCCAACTTTGCGGTAAGGAACGGCGAGCCGTCCGGTTGAGAGGAAACCCGTCCCGGGGAAGCAGTGTACCGGATGCACCTTTTTGACACACCGCCGACACGGACGGATGACCCAAAGTGATACACAGATTCCCCCTAACTCCCCAGTTTTCGGGACTTGGGATATCTTTTAAGCAGATTCAATGCCATAGTCCCCGGAACAGGCGCTTGTCCAGCCCCGGCCCTGTTCCGGACAGCGGCCGCGACAGCCGGCACTGGCGGTTTGAGGGAAAAAATGCATTTCCGGGGGCATGCCCAAATCGGCATGCCCCCGGACGTGATGACGCGGGGCCTAGAGCAGGTGCGCCGTTTCGAAGATCCCTTCCGCCAAAGTGGGATGGGCGTGGATGGTCTTGGCCAGGTCCTTGGCCGTGGCTCCGAGCTGCAGGGCCAGGGTCGGTTCGGCGATGATGTCCGAAACGTGCGCGCCGGCCAGGTGCGCGCCCAGCAGCTTGCCGCTGTCGGCGTCGACGACGAGCTTGAACACGCCGGCCAGTTCGCCCATGGCCTGGGCCTTGCCCAGTTCGCGGAAGTTGCTCTGGGGGCAGGTCACGTTGAAGCCTTTCTCCCGCGCCTGGGCCTCGGTCAGACCCACCGTGGCCACTTCGGGCGAGGTGAAGACCGCCGCCGGAACCGCGGAGTAGTCCATGGCCTCGGACGCGCCCAGGCAGTTTTTCACCGCCACCATGCCCTCCACCGCCGCCACGTGGGCCAGCATGATCCGCGCAGGACCGAGCACGTCACCCACGGCGTAGATGCCCGGAACGGAAGTTTCCAGCCGCGCGTCGGCCTTGATCCAGCCGCGCTGGTCCGTCTCCACCCCGGCCCCGGCCAGTCCCAGGCCCGCGGTGTTGGGCACCCGGCCCACGGCCACCAGGACCACGTCGGCCTCCAGCACGCTCTCCTTCTGTGCGGACGCGGGAAGATCCTTGACGAAGGGGGAGGGCCCGAGGGTCACCTGTACGCCGGTTGCCGTCACTTCCGCCTTGGACGCCGTGCGGGCCAGCTCGCAGCCGATGCCGCGCTTCTTCATCTCGCGCTGGATGAGCTTGCTCAGGTCCGCGTCGATGGACGGGACGGGCAGGATGCGGTCCAGGCCTTCCACCACCGTGACCTTGGAGCCCAGGGCCTGGAAGATGAAGGCCAGCTCGCAGCCGATGACGCCGCCGCCGACCACGAGCATCCGGCTCGGGATGGTCTTAAGTTCCAGGGCGTCGTCGCTGGTGATGATGTGCGTGTGGTCCACGGGCAGGGTCGGCAGGTTGAGGGTGCTCGATCCCGTGGCGATGATGACCTTGTCCCCCGCCACTTCCTGCACGGCGCCGTCGGCGCCGTGCACGCGCACCAGGCCCGCGCTCACGACCTCGCCCCGGCCGCGCAGGAGCGTGACCTTGAGCTTGGCGCAGGTCTTTTCCAGACCGCCGCGCAGGATCTCCGAAACCTTGTTCTTGCGGGCCACGATGGCCGGCATGTCCGGCCGGGCCTCGCCGCCGCCGCTGATGCCGAACTCGGCCAGACGGTGGGCCGTCTCCAGGGCCTCGGCCGAGGCCTTGAGAGTCTTGGTCGGGATGCAGCCCCAGTTCAGGCAGGTCCCGCCCATGTGGGCCGCTTCGACAAGGGTGACCTGCGCCCCGGCCTTGGCCGCGGCGAATGCGGCCGTGTACCCGCCGGGGCCGCCGCCGATGATGGTGATGCGTTGCGACATGGCAACCTCCTCGTGAGTGGATTGACTCCGGGCGACAGGGCGTCCCGGTTTGCAGAATCGTTCCCGGACCGGCCCGCAGAGTCGGCCCGGGAACAGGGAGGGAAACAGAGAAAGATCAGGCCGATACGAGCTGGGCGTACTGGGCGGCCGTGATGGTCGCCTCGGACGCGTCGTCGGCCGTGATGCGCACCAGCCAACCGGCGCCGTACGGGTCGGAGTTGACCAGCTCGGGCGTGTCGCTCAAGGCCGCGTTCACCTCCACCACGGTCCCCGAGAGGGGGATGATGGCCGGGGACACGACCTTGGCCGACTCGATCTCGGCACAGGACACGCCCTGGGCGAAATGCGCGCCCGCTTCGGGCAGGTCGATGAAGATGACCTCGCCCAACTGGTCCTGGGCGAAATCGGTGATGCCGATGACGAAGGAGCCGTCACCGGCCTCCTTGGCCCAAAGGTGTTCGGCGTGGTAACGGCGGTCGTCGGGATAGGTCAGTGCGGACATGTCGGTTCCTCCTTGGGTGGAAAGATCAATGCGCCTCGGGCTTGCGGATCTCGGCCTTGACCAGAGACGCGCGCACCTTGGAGCGGTACGGCAGCAGGGCCTGATCTTCGAGCTTTTCCAGCCCCTGAACCTGCTGCGCCTCGATGAACACAGGCAGCATGCGGTCCCCGCAGGCCTCGAAGACCATCTTCGCGGCCTCGGCAACCTCGACCGGCGTGACGCGGGTCATGGCCCCGCCCTCTCCCGCGTAGGCGGACACGACAAGGCGGATCAGGTGATCCTTGTGCCCGCGGGTCAGGGCGATGCTTCGCTTCAGGTCTTCCTGGGCGATCTCGCCGCCGGCGATGGCCGGGTACAAAGCGGCAGGAGCGACCACGTCGAGGACCACGCGGCTGACGTGCCCTTCGTCCAGCACGCGCTGCAGCAGGTCGGCGCGGCGGCCGTCGGCATGCAGCTCCACGGTCAGGCCGCCCTTGGCCAGCAGGCGCACCAGGGTCACGAAGTTGTCCTCCTGCCCGGCGGGACAGGCCGAAACGTTGAGGCCCGAAATCCAGCCGTGCAGCAACTCGCTGCGCGTCACGCAGGCTTCGAGGACCCGGCCCGACAGCAGGTAGGCCAGGATCTCGCCCGTGCCCTGTTTGATGACCGTGCCGTCGTCGAAAATGGGGAATTCCACGCCTTCGGGGTTGCGGTAGATGGCGGAACGGTTGGCGCGGTAGTAGGCGTTGAAGATGTCCTTGTCGGCCTTGAAATCGTAGGCCGTGTACTCCTGTCCGCGCTCGGCCAGGAATTCCTTGACGATCTTGCAGCGCAGGCAGTCGGGGGCGGTGTAGAGGGTGATGCTCATGGTCTTTTCTCCGAAAGAGGCGCGGGAGAGGGCGACCCCTCCCCCGCTGCCGGGTTATTTGTCATCGTCGTCGACGGAGGCCACGCACAGGGCGTTGCTGCCGCCGTAGGGCACGCAGCCGTCGACGGTCACTTCCTTGGCACGGTCGCCCAGGGCTGCCGCGCCGGGAACGCGGAAGGAGAACACGTCCAGGGGCCTTATGGGCGTCTCGACGGGCTTCTTGACCTGCGGAACCCACTCGTAGGGCACGCGGTAGGCGCGGTACGTCATGTTCATGGGAACGTGCTTGCCCTTGTAGGGCGAGATGAATTCCCACACGATCTCGTGGTCAGGGGTGACCTCGAAGACGCGACCGTCGGAGCCCTCGGTGATCAGGGTGTTGCCGTTGGGCAGGCGCTGCATGCCGCTGATGAAGGGGCTGTAGAAGCGGTTGCTGTCCATGGGGAAGAGGAAGCCGGCTTCGCTGGGCGTGTACTGCCAGACGATCTTCATGGCCACGGGGTCGATCTCGAGTACCCGGGAGTAGTCGCGCAGGGCGGCCTTCACGCCCGTGGGGGCGCCGGGATTGGGCACGTCGTAGCCGCCCCATCCGCCGTTGTCGAAGATGAGGATGTTGCCGGCGCCGGGCAGCCCGGCCGGAATCATGTGGCAGTGGTGCTGGCCGATGATCCAGCCGATGGCCTTGAGCTCTGGCGTGGAGTCGTAGTCGGGGCCCAGCTTCCAGACGACCTTGCCGCTCTTCTTGTCGATGATGAAGGTGATGTTGGCTTCGCGGCCGTCGACGATGATGTTGTCCGGGTGGAAGCGCTGGTCGCCGGCGTCGTACCACTTGTTGGGCCCCAGGACGGACATGGAGTTGATGTGCATCCAGTCGCCCATGCCCTCGGGCTTGGTCGGGCGGTAGTTGGGATTGCGGGACAGGGTGTTCTTGGGGCCTTCGCGGAAGCCGAACTCCTCGAAATGCTCGTGGCAGTTCCATTCCCAGACGATCTCGCCTTCCCAGTTCACTTCAAGGATCAGGTCGTCCAGGAGCAGCTTGTCGGAAATGGCCGAATTGCGGGCGTTGCGGTGGGCCAGGACCAGGGTGTTGCCCGAGTCGGTCTTGGGTTCCATGCCCGGGGCGTAGTAGCCGACGGGGTTGCCCTCGCGCTGGAAATCGTGATGGTAGCGCGCCATCCAGCGGCCTTCATAGCCCGGGTCCTCGATGAACTCGTTCTGGTCGAATTTCCAGACGACCTTGCCTTCCCAGTCGATCTGGACCACGTCGACGCCGTCCTGGACGCTGAACTTGCCGTCGCGACGGCCGCGGCTGGACATCAGGTAGCCGCCGGGGAAGATCTTGTTGGGCATGCCGAGCACGCCCTTCCAGACGTTGTGTTCACGGCCGTTCATGTCCATGAGCACGGCGCCCACTTCCTGGGCCTGAAAAATGGTGAGACCGTTCCAGCATTTTTCGGGATCGTAAACCGTGACGCCGGTGGGATAGATGGTTGGGTGACCCATGATGTACTCCTTCTTTGTTTTATGGGGATCATGCCGGCAAGCCCCGGCAGCCTCCTTGATCTAGCTTGCATAGGAAACGTTCTTCCACGAAACGCAAGCCTGTGCTGTTGCCTTTCTTACAGTCCCGCAGAAAATTTTTGCTTTTCTTGGATAAAAAAAACTCAAGATTCTAGAAAGCTACAGCCTATTTCATTCTTTGGCGGTAAAAATTATCAAAACATTTTGATCAGCTTGAATTCCGCCCGCCAGTCCTCGGTCAGGCTCATCTTCTCATATTCCCTGTAGGCCGCACCGAGAAGTGCGCCGCCGAAGGTCACGCCGTATTCAGGCAACTTCAGGTTGAACTTGGGACCGGCGTAGAGGGTCTTGGCATCGTTTTCGAGGTCTTCCCCGTCGGCCTCGTCGGCCTGCGTCCATTCGTAATATCCTTCAAGGCCCAGATCGAGACGCGTATTCAAGGCGTAGGCGTAATGGCCGTTGACGCGCAACCGATCGCCCTTGGTGACGTCCTTGTAGCCTTCCGTGTAGATGAGGTAGCTCATGTCGGTCTCAAGGCGGTGGGAGCCGATCATCCAGGTCGCGCCCAGCCCGACCAGGCCGCCCCAGGCTCCGGTGCCTATGTTGTTGGACCCGACCTCGCCCGTGGGGACGAGAACGCCCAGATCCCAGGCCAGGTTCAGGGGAGCGCCCTTCTTCTGCGACGCGAACTGATTGTGCAGGATGGCGGTGGTGTCCCCCAGGCCGCCGGACCAGGCGTCGTTGCGTCCTTCCGTCTCAATGGTATTGAGCATGAAAGGCGTGGCCGTGCGCACGTCCCAGCCCTCGGCGATGCCGTAGCGAGTCTTGAAGACGATGTTGTGGCTGAACACTTCCCGGTCCAGTCCGTCCTCCTCGGACGTGTGCAGGTACCACTGATCCTTGTGGGCATAGCGGTAGTTCGCCACGGCAGAGAACTTGCCTACGGGAAAACCCAGGCCGCCCGCGCCATGATTCACGCCCACCGGGCCGGCAGGAACCGGAGCGGAGGCGTTTTGCGCGGCGGTACTCGAAACGGAGGGCAGGATGAAGCAACAGGCCAGTAACAGAATCGACAGAACTTTCTGACGCATGTGAATCTCCCTAGGATGTCCCGGTTGAAGAAAACGCAATCGCGACAGAGGGCGCGACCGCGAACCGCTTGTGAAACCAAGAACGACCTAAGGGAATTCCCCCGGCAAACGCTGTTGCTTTTGTTACAATCCGTGCAAACTCGTCATGAGTTCAGACCAATGGATGATTCGGGGAGAGAAGCCCGCGGGGAAATATCAAGGCCGGAAAGCGCCGTGATCCGCAAGATCGGTGGCGAGGGATTCGATTGCCGGCCGGTTCGCGGCGTGCGACGCCCGAAACTGCGGACAGATATGGACGTTCGATCCATACCTAATCCTAGCCTGCAGAGCGGAAAAGTCGCGGGGAGGGGTGAAAAACCGCGCCGGGATCGACCTATTCGTTCTGGCGCACCAGTTCATCGAACCGTTTCCTGTCCAAAACGTAGACCTCGTTGCGCGAATACGGACCCAGGACACCGGACTTCTCCAGTTCGCGAAGGGATTTGTTCAGCGTGACCCGGTGCACGCCCAAGAGGTTGGCCAGGTCCTGCTGGTTGAGGCCGGGCGAAACGACCAGGGGGCCTTTCGCCGGGGCGTCGGCCGGCTGGCGCAGGTGCAGATACTTGCAGATGCGGGACGGCAGGTCGTCGAGGCTCAGACTGACAGCCTGATTGCTCAACACCCGGACCTTGAGGGCGAGGGACCGGAACAGGGCCAGCATGAGGTCGGGATGGGCGGGCAGAATCTGAGACAGGACGCACTGCCGGGCAAAGGCGTAAACCGTGCAGTCCTCGGCGGCGACCATGGCGCTGCGGGCCGGGAGCTCGTCGAAAAACGGGGTTTCGCCGAACAGGGAGTCAGGGCCTATGGCCCAGATGATCTTTTCCCGGCCGTCCATTGTTGTCCGCAACAGCCAGATCTCTCCCCGTTCCAAATAATAAAGGGAACCGGCGTCAGACCCGTGGGGAGAGACGTGGGTTCCCTTGGCGAATTTCATCCTCCGCCCCTGGGACAGGACCTTGCGCCAGCATTCCGCCACGGATGGGATGCGGGAAAACTCCAGTTCATTGAGTCCGCCATCGATTTTTTCCGCTGTCATCGGCCACTCCTCGGGCTCACGTGCGCAGGATTGCGGCTTGTCGCGGGAAGATTCCCGACCGCGCCCGGATTCCGAATGCGGAACGTGCACGCGCCATCCCTGGCCTGGTCGTGAAAAAAATGACAATATTCGATGTCAACCTTGAAAAATGTGGCGTTTGTTACAGCACGGTTGCTGCCGCCCCCGTATTCTCCATATAACATTTTTCCAAAGGAGAGTTCCCATGGCCGCAACACAGTCTATGTTCGAAAAAGGTACCCTGGTCAAATGGGCCTTGAGCTTCGCCGTTCCTCTCGCCGTCTTCGCGGCCATGCCCGTGGACGGCACCGTCGTGACCAAACCCATGGCCATGTTCCTGGCCATCACCGCCTGGGCGGTCACGGTCTGGGCCACGGACATCATCAACGAAATCGCCGTGGGCCTGGCCCTGCCCGTGCTGTATGTTGTCTTCTGCGGCGTGAAGCAGCAGGCCGTGTACACGCCGTGGCTGTCCGAAGTGCCCATCATTGTCATCGGCGGTTTCGCCCTGGGCAAGATTCTGCAGGACACGGGCCTTGGCAAACGCATCGGGCTGACCTGCGTGCGGGCCATGGGCGGCAGCTTTGTCGGCGCCCTCTGGGGCCTGACCCTGGCGGTCTTCATCGTCGCCCCCCTGGTCCCGGCCGTGACGGGCAAGGCGGCCATTTTCTGCGCCATCGCCATCAGCCTGTGCGAAGCCCTGGATTTCAAGGAGAAGAGCCGCGAGGCAACGGCGGTCCTCATGGCGGCCTGTCTGGCCGTCATGTCCACGAAGATCTGCTACCTGACCGGCGGGGCCGACACGGTCCTGGGCATGGGCCTGGTGGAAAAGGTCACGAACACCAAGACCACATGGATGGAATACGCCTACCACAACTTCCTGCCCGGCACGCTGTACACGATCATGTCCCTGTTGCTGGTCACCTTCCTGCTGCCGTCCAAGGTGGACCGCAAAACCCTGCAACCGGTCCTGGAAGCCAAATTCAAGGAAATGGGCCCCGTCACGCGGGAACAGAAGACCGCCTCCATCCTCATGCTCCTGACCCTGGTCCTGCTGGCCACGGACAAGCTGCACGGCGTGGCGGCGGGCTTGGTGCTCATCCTGATCACCTTTGCGGCCTTTCTGCCGGGCATCAATCTTCTGAACGGGGCCCGGTTCGGAAAAATCAATTTCGCCCCGCTGTTCTTCATCATGGGCTGCATGACCATCGGCAGCGCCGGCGGAGCCCTCAAGGTCACCGAATGGGTCGCCAACATGCTGCTCCCGTATTTTCACGACATGAGCAGTTCCTCCGCCAGCGCCACGGCCTACGTTTTCGGGGCGGCGGTCAATTTCCTTCTCACCCCGCTGGCCGCCATCACGACCATGACCTCGCCCCTGGCCGAACTCGGCCTCAAGTTGGGAATGGACCCCCGTATGCTCTACTACTCCTTCGCTTACGGACTGGACAATATCATCTTCCCTTACGAGTACGCGGTGCCCCTGTATTTCTTCAGCACGGGCTACATCCTTTTCACGGACTTCATCAAAGTCATGGCCGTGCGCATGGTCCTTGCGGGCTTGTTCGTCGCCTTCATCGCCATCCCGTTCTGGAAATTCGTTCTCTAGCTGCACACGCCCCCTCCCCTGCCCGGGCCCTGACCATGGCGCCCGGGCAGCTTCCCCCCGGTCCTGCACGCTCTTCGAACTGCCCGGCTGACTGCGCCCAAGCGCTTGATCCCCTCATAGGGACCAGGGTCAGCAACCTTACGGACAAAGATTACCTTGAATAACGGCTCGAATACGTACATATTTGGAATACGAAGACGTTCGTGCCGCGCTTTTTCCGCTGCCCTTCTGGCTCGTTCGGACGCATCGTCCAGGGCATTCGGACCGGCTCCCGATCGCCAAACCTCCAGCGCCTGAGGAGAAAACATGACCGGCAACAATCGACGCTGGGAGCGCCAGCCCGTCGAGGTGCAATGCCTCATCAGCTATGCCGACGGCATCCCGAACCCGGCCCGGGCCAGCATCGTCAACCTGAGCCCAGGCGGGTTGATGCTCGCCGCGGAGCAGAATTTCATCGCCAACGAGCGCGTGTCCATCACCCTTGAGGACGGCAATGACTCCCTGCTCTTCGAATTCGCCGAGACCATGCGGGGCACCGTTCGCTGGAGCCAGGCGACGGCCGGGCGCGGCCGCTACCATGTGGGCGTCGCCCTGGAGGCGGAGCTGCCGACACGAATTGTGCTGACTGAACAATAAACAAGCCGTATTCTGCTTGTCTTGTATCCCCTTGTCTTCTAATGGTACGGGGAGATACTGATTTTTCGTCACTCGTACATTCATAATCCCAGGACCACCAATGCCAGACGAGACGCCCCGGAACAGAAAATGGGAACGGTACGGATGCCTGCTCCCATGCCGCGTCATCCCCGAGAAGGAAGCCGACATGTTCATCTCGGCCCGCATCATCAACATCGGTCGAGGCGGGGTGCTCATTGAAGCCGACTACGACTTCCCCACCGGCGCCAGAGTCATCATCGCCACAGGTGCGGAATCGGAAGCGGACCGCTTCGGGGGCCTCGAGGAGGTGCATGGCACGGTGCGCTGGGGACAGCTCGACAAGGTATCCCTGATGGGCCTCTTCTACATTGGCATCGAGTTCGACGATCTCCTGCCCCTCAAGCAGGCCGCCACGCAGAAGTCCTGATTTATGTGAGCCCTGCTGCAGAAACCGGAATCGTTCATTCCGGACCGAAGTCGCCATAACCAAGCCATCTGATCAAGAAAAAAGGGGCCATCAGGGTTGCGCGTCCATGGGATTGTCAGTCGCGACAGTCAACTCTGGACGTGCTCAACCAGAATGGATCATTGTGGAAGCCCGTCATCGCGAGGCGTCTTCGCCGTGGTGATCCATGCCTCGTCCGCCTTTGTCGACCGAATATCTGGATTGCTTCGTCGAAGACTCCTCGCAATGACGATGACGGGGCACTTGTGGCGATGCGCTCGGTTCAACATTCAACGACGTGAGTGGGCATCCAATGACAGCCTGGATGCTCTGACCGGATGAGCCAAAAAAAGGGATTTTGTCGCCAAAATCCCTTTTCGTCTTTCGGGGCTCAGATCCCCCTGTCGCCCGGTTCAGGCTTTGGGCTTTTTGGACGGGCCTGAAGCCCGGTTGCCGAGGCCGTTCTCACGTTCCACCCGCTTGAACCCGAAATCGAGCAGTTTGGCGGTCTCACGCTGACGCACGGCGGAATTCTGCGCGCCGAGCACGACGGCCAGCAGGCGGGTGTTGCCGCGCTTGGCCGTGGCGGTGATGTTGTAACCCGCCTCGCAGACGAAGCCGGTCTTCAACCCGTCCGCCCCTTTGTACGTCTTCAGGAGCGAATTGGCGTTGCGGTGGGTCGACCCGTGGAAGGTGTGGGTGGTCATGGAGTGAATCTGCAGCGACTCGGGGAAGCTGCGCAGATAGTTCATGGAAAGTTTGGCGATGTCCCTGGCCGTGGAGAGCTGTGCCCTGTCGGGCAGGCCGCTGGGGTTCCTGAAACGGCTGCTGGTCATGCCGATCTTTCTGGCCTTTTCGTTCATCTGCGCCACGAACTTCGACGGGTCGCCGCCGCCCATGTACTCGGCCACGGCCACGCAGGCGTTGTTGGCCGAGACCACGCTGATGCCCTTGATGAGTTCGCTCAGGGGGACCTTCTCCCCGCGCTTGAGGCGCATGCGCGAGCCGCCCGTCTGGACAGCCGCCGTACTGACGGGGATGGGCGTGGAGGCCGAGATGCGGCCCTGGGCAATGGCTTCGCGAATCAGATAGAGCGTCAGCAGCTTGGTGATGGAGGCGGGCTGAATGGTCTTGTCCGCATTGTGTTCGTAGTAGACTTGGCCCGTGGTCATGTTGATGAGGATGGCAGACTTGACGTTGAGAAAGAGATCCTTGGCCGACGCCGTTCCGTCATCACCGGCCGGGGGCCGGACCCTGATCCCGGCGTCCGGTTCGACGGCCGCCACGGCCGGCGCATCCTGGGCGTCAGGCATGACGGCCTCGACCGTGGAAACTTCGTCCGCAGGCGCTTCGGTCACGGGAGCCTCGACAGTCTGCGGCATTGCGGGAGACGGCGCGGAAACGGACCGACGCACAACGTTCTTGGAACTCTTCTTGGCTGGGGTAGCGGTCTTGACGGCTGCGGACTTGGTCTTCGCAGCCGACGGGGCCTTGGTCTTCTGCACGGTCTTGGCGGACCCTGACTTCTTCGAGGACGCCGCGGCCTTGGTCTTCTTCACCGACTTGGCGGGCTGGGCCTTCACTTTCTTGGCTGCCGGAGCCGGAACCGAAGCGACATTCGCCGGGGCCTTTGCCGGAGCCTGGACCTGCTCGGTCTTGGCGGACGGACTGGCGGGCTTGGATTCGGGCCGCGGAGCGATGGAGGCCCTATAGACATGCGAGCCGGAGGGCGCAGTGGCGACCGCGATGGGCCCGGCCTGGCTGGCGGAAACTGCAACGACAAGAAGAAAACACAGAAAATTCAGAAAAGCTCGTTTCTTCATGGGCCTTGCCATACGGTTGATGCAGACACAGGTCAAGGAAGAATGCGGTCAAAAAAACAGACTTTAATCTGCAAATTCAACACACTAGATCTTCACATCGTCGCCATGGCGGCAACAAGCCGCCCTGCAGACGCTCATGTCTTACAGCAAAACACCATGCATTTCAACCTGAAGCGGCAAAAAAACACTCGCAATGCGAGAGGATACAAGGGCTTTCCGCACGCTGTTGCCGTGGCGCCCATCTGTAGGACACACCCAACAATCTCCACCACGGGCGAGAACGAAAATCCGAACGATCCGCATCCACATCGGCACTGCGTGTGCGCGCAGAAAGGCGAAAACGGCGACAAGCCGCCCTGTCGCCGTTTCGGGACATGAACTCCCGCCGAAGCGGATCATCCGCAGCCCGTTCCCATCCCTGCGCAGCCGGCCTTGTGGTGGCGGGTTCTGTAGCGGGTGATGTCCCCGCCCTGGAAATGCTCTGCAACAATCCCGGCAATGAGCCCGTTGCATTCCAGAACAGAAATCCCGTGTTCGCCCAGGACCTGCTTGGGCTGCTTGCCCGCCGCTTCGACCAGGACGAGGGAACAGTCGTGCATGATTTCCGCCAGCCTGTGCCAGCGGTCCGGTCCGCAGCCAACCTCCGGCGCGGCCCGCTCCTCGATCATGCGCGCGCCCTTGCCCTGAGGCGCCCAAATCTGGAAGGACGGCGCCTCGCCCAGATGCATGTTGACGAGCATGCCTTCACGGGTGGCCACGGCCACATAGGGTTTGGCGTTCTTCTTACCGCCACAGGCCAGAGCGTTCAGGGTCGGGATGAGCTCGCTGGAGCGGTCCGAGCACAAGAGGCCCACGGCGTCGGCCCGGCAGCGACGGCAATGGGTCATCTGGGGGATCATTTGGCCGTTTTTCGCCCGCAGTTCGTGAACCAGTTCCTTCGAGGGCTCCTCCATGTCCGCAAACGGTGTATCGCCCGTGGGGTGCAGGGGGATGAGATTCTGGATGTCGGCCCCGAGCTCCGCCGCCACCCTGGCCACTTCGGCCAGATGCCCGTCGTTCACGCCGGGGATGATGATGCTGTTGACCTTGACGGTCACGCCTTTGGCCTTGAGCAGGCGGATGGATTCGAGCTGCCGCTCCAGGAGCAGTCGGGCCCCTTCCACACCCCGGTACACGACCTTGCCGACGCGCACCCAGGAATAGATCTTCGCCCCGATCTCGGGGTCCACGGCGTTCATGGTCACGGTGACATGGGTCACGCCAAGCTCTACAAGCCTGTCCACATGCTCGGGCAGGGCCAAGCCGTTGGACGACAGGCAGTAGAGCATACCGGGGTATTTGGCGTTTATGCGCTCGATGGTGGCGATGGTCTTCTGGGCCTCGGCCATGGGATCGCCGGGCCCGGCGATGCCGACCACGGTGATGCGCGGCTCCTTCTTCAGCACCTCGTCCAGGTACTCCACGGCCCTGTCCGGCGGCAGCACGGCGCTGGTCACGCCGGGACGGGACTCGTTCACGCAGTCGTACTTGCGGTTGCAGTAGTTGCACTGGATGTTGCAGCCAGGCGCCACGGGCAGGTGCACACGGCCGCAGGAACCGGAGGAACTCTTATTGAAACAGGGATGCTTGGATCTGTCTTTGGCTTCGGACATGGTGTCCTCCCTTGTATGTTGGCGCGTCTGAGACGCTTATGAAATCCGGAGATGGATTCCCGCCTTCGCGGGAATGACATCGGGGTGAAGCGCAATGTTCGCGCATTGATCGGGAATCCGCCAAGGAACCAGGCCCAGCCTGCCGCATCTTCCACGCGTCATTCCCGCGAAGGCGGGCTTGTGCCCGCCAGGGTAAATCCATGCTTTTCAACCCCGGCACTTCAAAAAATCCGCCTACAAATACCCATACCCCACCGGACATTCGTCCTGACTCTTCTCCAGGACCGCGTTGACCAGCCTGTCGTAGAGCGCCAGCGCCCCTTCGTAGCCGACGTGCAGGATGCGCTGGCCGCCGAAGCGGTCGTGGATGGGGAAGCCCACGCGGATGAGCGGGATGTTCTTCGCCCGGGCCAGCTTGTAGCCCTTGCTGTGGCCCACCAGCAGGTCGGGGTTCAACTCGGCGGCCTCGTCCTCGATGTCCTTGAAGTCCGCGTCGTCGCGGATGACCGGCATGGTCTGGCAGACCTCGGCCAACGCGTTCGTCACGGCGGCCTTGAACCGGTCGCTTTTGGCGCCCGTGGCCACCAGGACCGGCTGCACGCCGATCTCGCCCAGGAAGGAGCACAGGGCGACGACGAAGTCCTCCTCGCCGTAGACCACCGCCCGCTTCCCGAAAATGTACTTGTGCCCGTCAACCATGGCGTCGAGCAGGCGGCCGCGGTCGAAGGCGTCCTTGGCCGGCATGTCGCAGGACGCGAACTCGGCCAACACGTCCATGAACTGGTCCGTCGCCCGCAGGCCGATGGGCATGGCGGTCCGCCGCGCCGGCACGCCGAACTTGCGCTCCAGCACCCCGGCGGCGGACTCGGGCAGGCCGCCCGACATGCCGAACTCCACCGTCCCGGCAGCGCCGCCCATGGCCCGTATCTCGGCCACGGGGGTGCCACCGTCGGGCAGGGAGTGGTAGTCGTCCCAGATCACGCCATCCATGGTCTCGGACAGGTCGGGCAGCATGGTGAAGCGCACGCACGCCCGCTCGCCCAGGGCTTTGAGGAAGCGGTAGTCGGCCGGCGAGAGGAAGCCGGGCAGCAGGTTCACCCCGCCATGGGCCCTGCCCTTGTCCTTGACCACCTGATCGGCCAGGGAGCGCACGGCGGCGTGCCAGCCCTCCATGTGCGTGCCCGAGTAGCTCGGTGTGGACACGTGGACCAGTTCGGGCAGGGACAGGTCGGAGAACTCCTCGCGGAACTCGTTCAGGTAGCGCCCCACGTCGTCGCCGATGGTCTCGGTCAGGCAGGTCGTGGCCACGCCGACCAGGGACACGTCGTACTTGCGCATGACGTTCAAAATGCCCTTCTTCAGGTTCGGCCCGCCGCCGTAGACCGCGCTCTTCTCGCCCAGGGCCGAGGAGGCGATGTCCACGGGTTCGCGGTAGTGGCTGATGATGTAGCGGCGCATGTAGGTCGCGCAGCCCTGGGAGCCGTGCAGGAAGGGGACGGCGTTCTCGATGCCCTTGAAGACCAGGGCCGCGCCCATGGGCGTGCACATCTTGCAGGCGTTGGTGGTGGATACGTAGTTCTCAGCCATTGACGGCCTCCTTGGCGGCGCAGGCCGCGCGGGCGGGGGATCGGCGGGGCATGAACCTCCAGACCGGGCTCATGACCGAGGCGTGGATCTCCCTGGCGAAATTGTACATGCCGACGAACCCTTCCAGGGCGATCTTGCGCTCGTGGTTGTGGTCGCAGAAGCCCACGCCCAGCTTGTAGGCGATGGGGCGCTCCTTGACGCCGCCGACAAAGACGTCGACGTCCTTCTCCTTGATGAACTGGGCCAGCTCCAGGGGGTTGGCGTCATCGACGATGATGGTGCCGGGGTCGGAAATCTCGGCCAGTTCCTTGTAGTCCTCCTCGGTTCCCGTCTGGGAGCCCACGACCACGACCCGCATCCCCAGGTGCCGGAAGGCCTTGATCAGCGAAAAGGCCTTGAAGGACCCGCCGACGTACATGGCGACCTTCTTGCCTTCCAGGTCCGTTCTGAGCTCGGCCAGCTTGGGCATGAGATCCGAAAGCTCCGCGCGGACGAGTTCCACGGTCCTGGACTTGATGGACGGGTCATGCCCGGCGAAAAAGTCGGCCACCTTGTACAGGGATTCGGCCATGTCCTCCACGCCGAGGTAGGATACCCGGTGGAAGGGCGTGCCGTATTTTTCCTGCATCATCTTGGCGAGTTCCATGGTCGCCCCGGAGCACTGCACGAGATTCAGCGCCGCGCCGTGGCAGCGCCGGATGTCGTCCACGCGGCCGTCGCCCGTGACGTTGGCCACGACTTCCACGCCCATCTTGCGGAAATATTCGCGCACGATCCATGTCTCGCCCGCCAGGTTGAAGTCGCCCAGGATGTTCACGCTCATGGGGGAGATGCCCGCCGTGTCGCCCGTGCCGACCAGCCGGAACATGGCCTTGCAGGCCGCGGTGTAACCTTCGCGCTTGTTGCCCTTGAAGCCCTCGCTCATGACCGGCAGGACCGGGATGCCCGTGTCGGCCGAGACGCGGCGGCAGACGGCCTCCATGTCGTCGCCGATGAGGCCGACGATGCAGGTCGAGTAGACGAAGGCCGCCTTGGGGCTGTGCAGTTGGATCAGTTCGCGAAGGCTTGCTTCGAGCTTCTTCTCGCCGCCGAAAATGACGTCCATCTCCTGCAGGTCCGTGGAGAAGCTCAGGCGGTGCAGCTGCGGGCCGGAGGAGATGGCGCCGCGGATGTCCCAGGTGTAGGTGGCGCAGCCGATGGGGCCGTGCACGAGGTGCAGGGCGTCGGCTATGGGATAGAGCACCACCCGCGAACCGCAGAACACGCAGGCCCGCTGGCTGACCGCGCCGGCAAGGCTCGGGCGGTTGCAGGCCATGGCGAAGGGCTCTTCGCCGATGCGGTGGACCTGGCTTTTTCGTTCATCGAGTATGGTCTGGTTCATGGAGTGCTCCTTGGTGTGCGGCCGTCGATCGGTGCGTGATGCGCAGGCAGACGAGCTGCGTGCCGCAAAAACCGTGTTTGCCATAAAATTCAGTTGCTTTTGTGTTATTTTTGTCAGCCAGAAGCTGCACGCGGGTCATCCCCTGTTCCCCGGCCCAGGCCAGGGCGGCGTGGAGCAACCGGGAACCGATGCCCCGACCCCGACGCTCTTCGGCAACCACCAGATCCTCCATGAGACCCACCGTACCGCCCTCGGCCGTGGAGATCACAGTCTGGATGGAAACCATGCCCACCACCGCTCCATCCTCATCGGCGACCAGAAGGCAGGCTCCCGCACGAAGGAGAAGCGACAGCCCGCGCATCTGCGCCTGCTCGTCGGCCGCGAAGTCGGCTTCAATGGCAAAGAGATGCCCGAGCAGGCCGGTCATGGCCGCAATGTCTTCAGCCTGGGCGTGTCGGATGGTGATGGGCATGAGCGTCTCCGCACGGGCAAAGGTTACGCGATCAGGTATTCGGGACAGGCCTCGCCCGCCTCGATGCCGTCCAGGATGGCGTCGATGGCTTCCTCGCTGCTGACGCCGCCGAACCACCAGTTGTCGGGCTGGACGACCATGATCGGCCCCTTCTCGCACAGCTTCATGCAGCCCGTGGCCGTGATCAGGATATCCAGCCCCCGGGCCAGGATCTCCTCCTCCAGGTACTGCAGGAAGCCGTCGGTCTGCTTGAAGCACACGCCCTTGGGGTCGCCGCCGACGCGAAAGCTCTGACACACCAGAATCTGTCTCTCAGGAATGGCCATTTCTCTCTCCAATATATTGAAATGTTTTTACTCTATTCCGCCGTAGAGCTGCCGCACGAGGCTCTGCACGTAGCCTTCGGCCTCGATGACCGTCAGCCCTCGCGCTGCCAGGAGTTCCAGCGGCTTGCGCCCCACCCCCGCCACCAGCAGGTACGTGCAGTCCGAAAGGATCTCGGCCACGCCCTCCCAGCGGGCGTCGCCGGAGCCGGGCTGGGGTGCGGGGCGTGTGCCGATCAGGCCGACCACGCCATCGTCGCTGCCGTAGATCCGGAATTCCCGGGCATGTCCGAGGTGGGTGTCCACGATGGAGCCCGAGCTGCTGGCGACGGCCACCATCGGACGTTTTCCTTGAGGGGGTGCGCAGGTCATGGTCGGCTCCTTGGGTGGCGGCGGGAAAGCCCCGCCGCCAGGCAATCAGTAGACGAGTTCGAACTTCTCTTCGGTTTCGTCGCGGTCCGTACGGGTCAGGATCAGGTCCAGGATCCTGGTCAGCATGTGCAGCCCGCCCTTGTACCCGACCGTCGGGAAGTACTGGTGGCCGACGCGGTCGAGGATGGGGAAGCCGAAGCGCAGGAAGGGGATGTCCTCGTCGCGGGCGATGTACTTGCAGTAGGTGTTGCCGATCAGCAGATCCACGGGCTCATTCTTGATCCACTGATGCAGCAGGAACATGTCCCCGCCGGCCTTGACGTTGGCCTTGTATCCGGCCTCGGCCGTGATCTCGTCGATGCGCTTCTCGAACTTGGACCCCGGCGTGCCGGTGACGATGTGCATGGGCTTCATGTCCAGGGAAACCAGGAATTCGGTCAGGGCGATAACCTGATCGGGGTCGCCGACCAGAGCCACCTTCTTGCCGTAGAAGTACTGGTGCATGTCGGAGATGAGGTCCACGAGCTGGCCGCGCTCGAAGGCGACCGACTCGGGCACGCTCACACCGCCGACCTTGCGCAGGGTGTCGATGAAGCGGTCCGTGGCCTTGAGCCCGAAAGGCATGTCCAGGACCGAGCACGGCACCTTGCACTGCGTGTCGAGCCAGCGCGCGGCGTCGGCCGAGCACCACTCGCCCAGGGCCAGGGTGCCGATAGCGTCGCCCGCGGCCACGAGGTCGGAGATGGGGGTGCCGCCTTCGGGGAACATCTTGTACTCGCCCGTCAGCGCGCCGTTCAGGACGCCGGAGGTATCGGGGAAGAGGATGATGTCCAGGCCCATGAGGGCGGCCAGGCGCTTGACCTCTTCCATGTCCGAGGGCTCGACCCAGCCGGGGATGATGTTCACGCGGCCGTTCTTCTTGCCCGTGGCGACGGCGAAGCCCTTGGCCATGCCCTTGACCATGTTGGAGAAGCCCGTGACGTGGGAGCCGACGTAGCTCGGGGTGTTGGCGTAGATGACGTGCTTGCCGGCCGGGACCTTGCCGGCCTTCTTGGCCTTGTCGGTCATCTGCGGCAGGTCGTCGCCGATGGTCTCGGACAGGCAGGTGGTGTGCACGGCGATGACGTCGGGCTCGTAGACCGTGAAGATGTTCTCGATGGCGGTCTGCAGGTTGGCGCCGCCGCCGAAGACCGAGGCGCCCTCGGTGAAGGAGCTGGTAGCCGCCGAGACGGGCTCCTTGTAATGCCGGGTCAGGGCGCTGCGGTGGTAGGCGCAGCAGCCCTGGGAGCCGTGGGAGTGCGGCAGGCAGCCGTGGATGCCGAGCGCCGCGTACATGGCCCCGATGGGCTGGCAGGTCTTGGCCGGGTTGATGGTCAAGGCGCTGCGGTCCTTTATTTCGGTGGGGGTGTGTCGAAGTAGCATATCATTTCCTCATTATTCCGGTTTCAGATCAAAGATCCTCTCAAGGAGGCGCGGAGGATGCGACGCAGGCGTACTCTTACGGTACGTCGAGGAGCAGCCGACAAAGCCGACGCAGAGAGGGCTTTGATATGGAATCGGGCTTATTCCCAGACGTAGGTGGCTGAAAGTTCCGGGTTTTCCTGCCAGGGCGCCTTCATGTAGCCCCAGACCCTGCTGTTCACGAGGCGGTCGATCTCCTTGTAGAAGTTCACCGCGCCCTGGAAGCCCGCATAGGGCCCGCCGGAATCGTAGCTGTGCAGCTGCTTCATGGGCACGCCCAGCTTCTGGATGGAGAACTTCTCCTTGATGCCCGCGCAGAAGATGTCGGGCCTTACGATTTCGACCAGCTTTTCGGCCTCGTACTGGTTCAGGTCGTCGACGATGAGGGTCTGGTGCTCCATGTCAGGGATCAGGCCGTCGTAATGCTTGAACTTGAACCCGGCCGCTTCCAGCTTGGCCATCTCCTCGGAGCTCTTGCGCGGGGCGTAGCGCTTCTCGTCGGCCTCGACGTGGATTTCCTCGATGTTGCGGCTGTCGGCGTCGACCTTCAGGTCCGGGATGACCTGACGGCCTTCGTAGTCGTCGCGGTGGGCGAACTCGTAGCCGGCGGCCAGGGTCTTCATGCCCATCTCGGCGAAGAGGTCCTGATAGTGGTGGGCGCGGGAGCCGCCGACGAAGAGCATGGCCTTCTTGCCTTCGGTGCGCGGGCGGACGTCGGCGATGACCTCCTCGACGGCGGGCATCTCCTCGGCGATGACCTCCTCAACGCGCGCGGTCAGTTCGGGGTCGGCAAAGTATTCCGCAATCTTGCGCAGTGACTTGGCCGTGGACTTGGCGCCGATGAAGTTGACCTTGATCCACGGGATGCCGAACTTGGTCTCGAGCATGTCGGCCACGTAGTTGATGGAGCGGTGGCACATGACGGCGGACAGGTCGGCCTTGTGGGCCGAGGCGAACTGGTCGTAGGTCGAGTTGCCGGAGAAGGTGGCGATGTTGGTGATGCCGCACTTCTTCAGGATGCGGTCGATCTCGAACCCGTCGCCGCCGATGTTGTATTCGCCCAGGAGGTTGATCTTGAACTTGCCGGGCTTCTCGGCGTCGTTCTCGCCCACGACCTCGCTGAAGATCTTGTTGTTGGCGATGTGGTGGCCGGCGGACTGGCTGACGCCCTTGTAGCCTTCGCAGCTGAAGGCGAAGACGTTGCAGTCCCCGAACTTGGCCTTCATCTTGCGGGCCACGGCGTGGATGTCGTCGCCGATGAGGCCCACGGGACAGGTCGCGAAAACCGCGATGGCCTTGGGGTGGAAGAGGTCGTAGGCTTCCTGGATGGCCGCCTCCAGCTTCTTCTCGCCGCCGAAGATGATGTCCTGGTCCTGCATGTCCGTGGAAAAGCAGTAGGGCATGAAGTTCTCGTCGCCCTCGCCCGACGCGTCGGTCTGGTTGCGGCGGGTCAGCCAGGAGTAGAAGCCGCAGCCGATGGGGCCGTGGGTGATGTTGACGATGTCGCGGGTGGGCCCGAGGATGACGCCCTTGCAGCCGGCGTAGGTGCAGCCGCGCATGGTGATGATGCCGGGGATGGTGCGCACGTTGGCCGATATTTCAGGCGTCTCGTTGCCGAGAGCCTCGTTGACGAGGATCTGGGAGGCGCGCTTCCTGGCCACCTTGGGCGGATACTTGGCGAGCATTTCCGCCTTCACGTCCGTCGGCGTCCAGTTGACGAGCTTTTTCGCAGTCGATGCCATGGTGTTCTCCTTATCTGTCCCGATTTCATTCGAAATCGGGTCTATTCGATGGACTTGGCGCCCTTTTCTCCGGTTCTGACCCGCACCGCGTCGATCATGGGCAGGACGAAGATCTTGCCGTCGCCGGGCTGGCCGGTCTTGTTGGTGTCGGTGATGACCCTGACCACCTCGGGCACCAGGTCGTCGGTGACCACCACGGTCAGCATGCGCTTGGGGTAGAGCTTGCCCTTTTCGCCGAGCACGGCCACGGCCTCCTCGATCCCCTTCTTGGCCCCCTCAAGGGGCTTCAGGTCCACCAAGCCCTTGCCGCGGCCGTAGGCCTCGTGGGCGAAGAAGGCGACCACGCCCGCGTCCTGCAGGGCCTTCTTGGTCTTGTTCATCATGTTCATGCGGATGACCGCGATCACTTCTTTCATGGCTAGGCTCCTGTCGGGGCGCTGTCGCAGATGCCGGAGCTGATGGTGTAGACGTCGCCCACTTCGCTGACGAAGATCTTGCCGTCGCCGAAGGCGCCCTTGGCGCCGCTGCGGGCGGCCTTCATGATCACGCTGATGACGAAGTCCTTGTCCTCGGCCTTGACCACGCTCATGAGCATGGTCTTGGGGATCTCGTCGTAGGTCACTTCGCCGATCTTGATGCCGCGCTGCTTGCCGCGACCGGCCACGGAATACTTGGTCACCGCCGGGAAACCCGCATCCATGAGGGCGGCGAGGACGTCGTCGGACTTTTCGGGGCGTACGATTGCTCTGACCATGATCATATGCTTTCTCTCCATAAAAATTATTAATTTCGGACAGTTGGATTCATCTTCAGCGTGCCGACGACCTAGACGGCTTCAAGGAGACCGTAATCCATCAGGAGCTGCTCCAGTTCCTCGATTTCCAGAGGCTTCGGCACGACGAACATCTGGTTCTGGTCGATGGCCCGGGCCAGGTTGCGGTAGTGGTCGGCCT
Source organism: Desulfomicrobium escambiense DSM 10707 (assembly GCF_000428825.1). Lineage (NCBI taxonomy): Bacteria > Pseudomonadati > Thermodesulfobacteriota > Desulfovibrionia > Desulfovibrionales > Desulfomicrobiaceae > Desulfomicrobium > Desulfomicrobium escambiense. The sequence goes on from NZ_AUAR01000008.1 coordinate 113,543, forward strand.
GGGGGGCTTCGGGCTTCCACTCGATGACGGTCATGCGGTTGATCTCGGCGCGCTGCACGTCGTTGTCGCGGGGCACGAAGTAGATCATCTGGGTGCCGATCTTCTTGGCCAGTTCCTCGATCATCTCGCGCTCGTTATCGACGTTGCGGGAGTTGCAGATCAGGCCGCCCAGGCGCACGCCGCCGGACTCGGCGTACTTCATGATGCCCTTGCAGATGTTGTTGGCCGCATACATGGCCATCATCTCGCCGGAGCAGACGATGTAGATCTCCTCGGCCTTGCCGTCGCGGATGGGCATGGCGAACCCGCCGCAGACCACGTCGCCCAGGACGTCGTAGAAGGCGTAGTCCAGGCCTTCGGACTCATGGTATGCGCCCAGGGATTCAAGCATGTTGATGGAGGTGATGATGCCGCGGCCGGCGCAACCGACGCCCGGTTCGGGCCCGCCGGACTCGACGCACCAGGTGCCGCTGAAGCCGCCCTTGCGGATGTCGGCCAGTTCAACGTCCTCGCCTTCGTCACGCAGGGTGTCGAGAACCGACTTCTGGGCCAGGCCGCCCAGCAGCAGGCGCGTGGAGTCGGCCTTGGGGTCGCAGCCCACGACCATGACCTTCTTGCCCATCTCGGCCAGGCCGGCGACGGTGTTCTGCGTGGTGGTGGACTTGCCGATGCCGCCCTTTCCGTAAATCGCGATCTTCCTCATGACGTGTGCTCCTTTATGTGAGAGTTGTGGTGTGCTTGGTGTGCCGTACCTGGAGCAGCCTAGGGCAACGGCCGTGCCAAAACCCCACAATCGAAGCAACTGCTTGAAAAAACACATATTTCAGACATTGCCCGGCAATTTCAGACAACTTCGATCTACACTGCCTACAAAGACAAAAGTGTAGCCGCGGACACTTCCGTCCGTTGCGACGCAGGTGCCTGTGACATGATGTCGTTCAATGTTTCCGACATGTTGTGCTTGATCCACGATTGGCATCGACCGTGCACAGGGAGAGGCAAACACGGGAGGTAGCATGCTGATCGACACGACACTGAGGGAAGGGGCGCAAATGTTCGGGAACTATGTCCCGCAATCCGTGCGCATAGAGATGGCCAGCCGCATCGCGGCCATGGGCGTGGAGGAAATCGAGGTGGGCTGGGTCGGCCAGGAAGGACTGGGACAGCTGGTGGGAGCCCTGCGCGCCCAGGGCGTGACCGCGGACCTGAGCGTCTGGTCCCCGTGCCGCCCCGTGGACGTCTACCGGGCCGCAGGACTGGGCATAGACACCATCAACATCGGCCTGCCCGTCTCGGACCTGCATATCGCCGAGCGCCTGCGCACGGACCGCGAAGGACTGACGCGAATGCTCCGGGAGACCGTGGGCCTGGCCCACTCCTGCGGCATCCGGCGCATCAGCGTCGGTCTGGAGGACGTGACCCGCGCGGACCAGGACTTCGCCCTGGCCATGGCCCGCACGGCCAAGGGACTGGGCGCGGCGCGCATCCGCCTGGCCGACACCCTGGGCGTCATGACGCCCCTGCGCATCGCCGAGCTGGTGCGCTTCTTCGTCGGCGGCGTGGACATGGAAATCGCCATCCACTGCCACAACGACTTCGGCATGGCCACGGCCAACGCCGTCACGGCCCTGGAGTCCGGAGCCCACTGGGCGGATGTTTCGGTGCTGGGTATCGGCGAGCGCTCGGGCATCTCGGCCCTGGAGGAGGTGGCGGCCCACCTGCGCCTCGTGCAGCGCTACGAGATCTACGACATGAACGCCGTGCGCGGCCTGTGCGACCTGGTGGCCGAACACGCGCGCATCCCCGTGGCCCGCAACCGCCCCGTGGCCGGGAAGGACATCTTCGCGGCCGAGTCGGGGCTGCACGTGGACGGCATTTTAAAGAACCCGGACATCTTCGAGCCTTACGACCCCAGCCACACGGGCGCCAACCGCGTCCTGGACCTGGGAGCCAAGGCCGGGCGCGGGGCCGTCGGGACCATGCTCCGGCAGATGGGCCTCAATAAGCCCTTGCATTCCATCGGCGGCCTGGTGAACGCCATCCGCGAGAAGGCCGGACACGCAGGACGCCCCCTGCGGGCCGAGGAACTGCGGGCCCTGGCCGCGAGCCGGGAATGCCTGGACAGCGGGAGTTGCTGACGCGGTTCCGGCGAAGAATCCAAACAGACCTCCAAGGCTTGACCTGAAACCGTATCTTGGGCCATGATTTTGCGCATTGCTTGTCCAGACCCAATCTTTTCAGGAGGCTGCATCATGGTCCATCACAAATGGTATTTCGACCCCCGGCTCTGCTGGGCGGTTCTGTTCTCCTACTTCTTCCTCGCCCTGATCCCCACCGACGCGGCGGCCTTCCTGGCTCAGAGCCGACTATCCACGGGTCAGTCCATTGAGCAGCGGACGGCCGACATCGCGTCCATCAAGACCGCCCTGGAGCAGAAGGTCGTGGCCCAGCGCCTGGCCGACTACGGCCTGACCCCCGAAGAGGTGGGAGCCAAGCTCGGGTCCCTGAGCGACGACCAGCTCCACCAGCTGGCCAGCCTCTCGGACGACGTGGGCGGCGGCGTGATCGGAGTGGTCATCGGCGTGCTGCTGATCGTCCTTCTGGTGGTGCTCATCCTCAAGATCAGCGACAGACGCATTGTCGTCCAATAACCTTTGCCGGGCCACGTATCTGGCCCTGCTTCTGCTCTGCGCGGGATGCGGGCTCGGCTCCGCATTCCGCGCAGCCTCGTTCGCGGCACCGGAAGCCGTGCGCCTCGACGTGCCGTTCGTGCAGCAGACCGGCAGGACGGACTGCGGCCCGGCGGCCCTGGCTTCGGTCCTGGCCTTCCGCGGACGGCACATCCCCCTGGACGAAGTCACGAGGCGCGTCCACACCCCGGCCATGCAGCGCACCCTGCTGCCCGACATGGAGAACTACGCGCGCTCCCTGGGCTTCTCGACGCGCTCGGGCAGCGGCGACACGGCCGTCCTGCGGGAGGCCGTGAACGCCGGCTCCCCGGTCATCGTCCTGGCGAACATGGGCGGCCCCTTTTTCAGCCAGGGCCACTACCTCGTGGTCTACGGCCACGACGAGAGGGGTTTCCTGCTGCACGCCGGGACACGGGGCAGCCTCTACGTCCGCGACGACGAACTGTTGCAGGGCTGGAACCGCATGAACAGACTGTACCTCGTGGTGGAGTGACCCGTGAACATCGCCGTGCGCGCCATCCTTTTCCTGACCCTGCTCCTGGCCGGCTGCGCGACGCCCAGAATCGTCGTGCTCTCGGACCCCCTCGACGCCAGGGAACGCAACGACCTCGGCGCGTCCTACGAATCGGCCGGGGAACTGGACCTGGCCCTGCAGGCCTACGCCGAAGCCGCCGACAAGGACCCCTCCTGGGACCAGCCGCTCATCAACCTCGGCAACGTCCACGCGGCCCGGGGCCAGTGGCCCGAGGCCGAGGGAGCCTACCGCAAGGCCCTCCGGCGCAACAACGCCAACCCCGAGGCCATGAACAACCTGGCCTACAGCCTGGCGCGACAACGCCGAACGGCCGAGGCCCTGGAATGGTCCGGCACGGCCCTGGCCCTGGACTCCGGCAACCCCCTCTTCATGAGCACACGGGCCCTGGCCCTGCTGCAAAGCGGACGGCGCGACGAAGCCGTCGCCCTTCTCGACCAGGCCCTGTCCGCCCTGCCCTCGGGCGACCCGCTGCGGCAGGAAGCCGCCGCCCTGCGGGATCGCGCCCTGCGGGCTGCCCCCGGTCAGAACGTCGACATGTGGCCCTGAATCGATGTATCCTCCCCGAAGATTCCACACGGCAGCCTGACGCCCCCTTTCCCCGGGGCGCAGCCGCCGAGCACGGCCGTCACCGCCTTCAAACATCTACACAGAGCGTACACCCATGCGCCAGAACCTCCCCGCCCCCTTTTACGACATCCTCGGCGCGCGCGTCCTCAGGCTTCAGGACCGGCTCGCCGACCTGGCCGAGAACGACCCGCGGCGCGAGGTGCTCATCGCCATCCTGACGGAACTCGATGAACTCAAGCGCGACCTCGTCGATGCCGGCTTCGGCGACGACTGAGCGCAACCCGAGCGCGGCGTCCGGAACGTCCTTTCAGCTACCCCTCCACCACCAACGGCAGCGGCAGAAGCCAGCCCGGCCGAACAGAACGACAACCGCCAAAGTTGTCTAGACCACTCGCTCCGGAATTGTCTTTTTCCCAACACAATCCCATCACAGACGTTTCCTAGTGAAGACAAAACGCGAAGAAACGCCATGATACAGATCAAGCAGCTGACCAAGACCTTCAGGAACACCAAAGGCCTCGACAACGTGAACGCGGAGATCGGAAGCGGCGAAATGGTCGCCCTCATCGGCTCTTCCGGCTCGGGCAAGTCGACCCTCATGCGCCACATCTCGGGCCGGATGTGCTGCGACCCGGGGACTTCGAAGGCGACTATCTCCTGCCCGGCCTGGTCGAAATCCACACCGACAACATCGAAAACACTTCCTGCCCCGCTCCGGCGTGCGTTGGCCCACAAGCCTCACCGCCATCATGGCCCACGACGCGCACATGGCCGCCGCCGGCGTGACCACGGTCCTCGACGCCGTCAGCGCCGGCGAGTTCAGCGCCAAGCGCATGCGCCGCGAAATCTTCGCCGCCACGCTGGAAGCCCTCGCGCAGGCCCTGGCCACCGTCACTGCCAACCCGGCCCGCGCCCTGGGCCTGTTCGACCGCGGCGAACTCGTCCATGGCAAACGCGCCGACCTCTTGCGCGTGCGCATGGTGGACGACGTGCCCGTGGTTGTCGCAGTATGGCGTCAAGGGCGGAAGGTGATGTGACGGGGGATTGGGATGGAGAGGAGGAATGCCTCCGGGGTGCAGGGGGCACGCCCCCTGCACCCCGATCATAGGGGGGACGATGCGGCGTGATACGGGTGAGGTGAGCGTGTTCGATGCGCGGTATGGCGTGTATTTTGCGCCGGGTGCGGGGTCTGGGCTGGAGCGCGTCTGCGCTTCGGTTCTCGGGCGTTGCGCCCGGACGGGAAAGGAGTTGGCGCAGCCCGTGCTTCCGGGCGTGGAGCCGCGGCGAAGCCGTCAGTTCGGCCAACCGCCGCGGCTCCACGGCCTCCATGGCACCCTCAAGCCACCCATCTTCCTGGCCGAAGGAATGACGGAGGCCGGTCTGCTGGACGCCGTGGCCCTGCTGGCCACGGGCAGGCCCGCCTTCGAGCTTCCGCGCCTACGCCTGGAAAGCCTCGGTTCCTTCCTGGCCCTGACTCCCTCGGCCCCCTGCCCTGAACTGGACGCCCTGGCCCGGGCCTGCGTCACGGAACTGGACCCCTTCCGGCGTCCGCCTTCGGCAGAGGAACTGGCCCGCCGCCGCGCCGGGGGACTGACAGCCGGCCAGGACCGGCTGCTGGAACGCTGGGGCTACCCCCATGTGCTGGAGGAGTTCAGGTTCCACCTGACCCTGACGGACAAAATCCACGATCCCGATGAACGGCGCACGGTCCAATCAGGGTTGGGGGCCCTGCTCGAAACCGTCGTTCAAAGCCCTGTCCACGTGGATGAAATCAACGTCTTCAGACAGCCGGCCCCGAATGCCCCGTTCGCGATGCTGGCCGCCCTGCCCCTCGCGCCGCGACCCTAATCTTCCATATTCCTGCAGACCGCCCGCCGGATTTCGACCAAAAAAAAGCCCGTCAGGGACGGGCTTTCAGAGTGCTTTTTGCAGAGGCTTAGTAGCGGCTGCGGCTCTCGCGGGGCTGAGCTTCGTTGACCTTCAGGTTGCGTCCCTGAAAATCGGTGCCGTTCAGAGCCTGGATGGCCTTGCGAGCGCCGTCTTCGTCCATTTCGACGAAACCGAAACCGCGCGAACGGCCGGTATCACGATCTTCGATCACGTTCGCGGAAGTGACCTGACCATACTGGGAAAACATGGCGTTAAGATCGGAATTGGAGGTCGACCAGGACAGATTACCAACATAGATGTTCTTAGACAAAAGAATAACTCCAGAGAAAAAAAAGGAATAAAATGCTTCAATTTCGATGAAAACAGATATCATCAAAAATTCAGATTCATCTTTCAAGTCACAAAGAATGAAAACACGAAATCCTGCGAAGCCAGAGACAAATATGGGTGTGAATAGACATTGTCAATAAATAATATGAATTTATTTTTGCGATAATCTTATATTTATATTCAATCATCTTTATTTTATCATTTAAATGAATATAAATTCCTCGTAAAAAATTTCCGAATCATCATTACGTAGACACCGTCCCCTTTCACGAGTCGTTTTCATCCGTGTTTCTCCACGAACGCTTCAGCGCTCATCTCCCGAAAGTCCCGCATCGCCGCCGCCAGCCTGGCGTGTTCCCAATCCCACCAGGCCAAGACGAGGAGGTTTTCCCGCAACTCGGTCGGGAAGCGGTATTTGATGACCCTGGCCGGGACGCCGGCGACAATGGCGTAGTCCGGGACGTCCTTGGTGACCACGGCTCCCGAGGCGACCACCGCGCCCGTGCCTTCGGTCACGCCGGGCATGACGAGGGCGCCGTGGCCGATCCAGACGTCGTGGCCGAGGGTGACGGGATGTTCCCTGCGCCAGGCGAAGAAGGCGTCGTCGTCGGGCCCCAGGCCGAACGTGGCGCTTCTGTAGGTGAAGTGGTGCTGGGTGGCGCGCCGGGTCGGGTGGTTGCTCGGGTTCAGGCGGGCGTGGTTGGCAACGGAGCAGAATTTGCCGACGGCCGTGTACATGGCGTGGCAGCGGTCGCAGAAGTATGAGTAGTCCCCGATGGTCGAGGAGATGATCTCGGTCTGCTCGCCGAACTCGGTCCAGGCGCCGAGGCTGCTGTCGGTGACCACCGCCGAGGGGTGGATGGTCGGTTCCGGTGAAAGCACTGTCATTCCCTTCTGTCGTCAAGTGTTTCAAGGATGAGGTCGGCCAGGGCCCGGCCGCGCTCCGCCAGCGGGCCGGAGTTGTCGAAGCGCACGAGTCCCGGGACTTCCGGGACGATCATCCGGGCCCGGTCGAGGCGGCGCTCCATCTCCGTCCCATCCTCGCGCCCCCTGCCTCCGAGGCGCCGGCGCAACTCGTCCTCGGGCACGCTGACGAGCACGGGCAGCAGGTCCGGGTACGCCCGCAACGCCGCAGGCAGCGCTTCGCGAGAACCGTTGAGCACAACCGTCAGCCCCCTCCCCAGCCAGAGATCGATTTCCCGTCCGACACCGTAGGCGAAGCCGTGGCTTTCCCAGGAAAGGGCGAAGAGCCCCCTGGCCAGCCGCAGCCCGAACTCCGCCCGCGACAGGGCCACATGGTTCTCACCGCCCGCGTCGGCGGGCCGGGAGATGTAGCGGTGGGCGAAGCCCACTGGCGCACCGGCCGGCAACAACATGCGCGCCGCGGACATGAGGCTGTCCTTGCCGGCCCCCGAGGGGCCCATGATGTAGATCAGACGAGCCATGGATAACCTCCGTGACACAGGAAACGCTTCGCCCCCCTGCACCCCGGAGGCCTCTCTTCTCTCCCCCTCTAATACACCCTCACCCCATCCCGCCAGACCCGGCGCACGACCGGCAGGTCGCGGTCGACGTGGACGCGGACGAGGTCGGCCTTGAGTCCGGGCTCGATGCGTCCGCGGTCGGACAGGCCCAGGGCGCGGACGGGGTTGGCGGTGACGAGGGCCACGGCGTCCCAGAGGGGCAGGGAGACGTCGGCGTGCAGGATCCAGGCGGCGTGCAGGAGGCTCGCGGGCACGTAGTCCGAGGACAGACCGCCCAGGAACCCGGCGGCGGCGACCTCGCGCACGGAGACGTTGCCTGAGTGGGAGCCGCCACGCACGACGTTGGGCGAGCCCATGAGGGTCAGCAGGCCGAGTTCGCAGGCGCGGCGGGCGGCGTCCATGGTGGTCGGGAACTCGCTGATGGCCATTCCCTGGGAATGGGCCCAGACCACGTGGTCGGAGGTGGCGTCGTCGTGGCTGGCGGCGGGCACGCCGCGTTCACGGCACCTGGCCAGGATGTCCGCGGCGTGGGGTCCGGCGAAACGGGCCTGGGCATCACGCATGCGGACCATTTCGGTTTCGAACTCCTCGTCGGTCCACTGCCGGTCCTTGCTGTAGTAGGTGCGGTAGGCGCCGAGATCTGCGAACTGCCGCTGCCCGGGGGTGTGGTCCATGAGGGAGACGAGGTGGACTTCGTCCATGTCGAGGAAGGGCTCGAAGAGCCGCGGCAGATCGGGGTCGGAGATTTCGCAGCGCACGTGCCGGAGGTGGTCGGCGCGCAGGTGCCCGGCGGGCCGCAGGTCGCGCAGGGCGTCGAGGGCCAGGGTCAGCATGGTCCGGCGGTCGCTCTTTTCGTAGTACTGGCCGCAGGACAGGGCGTCGTGGACGGTGGTGATGCCGGCGGCCACGAGCTGTGCGTCGTGGGCCAGCAGGGCCGCGCGGGCCGAGGGCCAGAGGGCGCCGGGGCGCGGCAGGAGCTGCTTTTCGAGGTTGTCGGTGTGCAGTTCGACGAGGCCGGGGACGATGAAGTCCCCTTCCATGTCCAGGGTGCCTGGGCGGAGATGCGCCGGCGCATGTGCATGCCGGAGGTGTCCACGGGTTGGCTGTGGCCGAAGCGCGGCAAGGTCGTGCGGTAGGCGCGCAGGAGGAAGGCGGCCTCCACGAGGTCGCCGCGGGCCTGCTTGACGGCCAGGGCGACGCAGTCCTCGTCGTAGAGGGACCCTTCGCTCATGGCCCTGTCCACGGACAGGGAGAGCTGTTCGCGGATCTGGTCCAGGTACAGTTCTGGCACGGCCGGGTCGCCCCGCCGCTCTCGGGCCAGCAGCGAGTGGGCTTCGGCGATGGCCTTTTCTCCGCCTTTGACGGCAACGTACATGATCAACCCTCCATGGTGACGGTGCGAGGCAGGCCGACGACGGCTTCGGGTCCGACGAGGATCACGTCCACGCCGCAGGGGAAAAGTCCGGCGTTGGCCCGCCATTGCTCGGCGAAACCCTCGGGCAGCCAGTGCAGGGGCAGTTCGCCGCGGCCGTCGATGCCGGGACCCTTAATGTTAGGCTCCCGTGGGACGGAGCCGGCATGGCCGAGGTTTGCAGACCAGAGCAGCACCGTGGACGAGCGTTCCGGGAATTCGGACGTCCCGGGCGCGAAGGCGCGGAGCGCGGGCATGTCCTTCGGTTCCAGGACCACGGCGAAAGCGGCCTCATGCGGTGCGGACGCCTGCGGGCTGCCGCAATGGAAACGCACGAAGCGAAGCGCCTCGGGTCTGGCGGCCGTAGGGTCGAGTCAGATAGGCGTATCCATGTCTCACAGGGTCAGGACCAGTGTGGCCATGGTCCCGGACCATCCCTGCGGCCCTTGGGCCGCGACCGGCATGGAGACTGTCCGGCCGGGGTTGGCCATGGCCTGCAGCACAGCGCGGAAGGTGCTCTGGCTTTCGAAGACGGGCCGGGAGAAACCGGCGGGGATAGGCTGCAGCATCAGTCCTCCCCTCGCACGAGCGTGAAGAAATCGACCTTGCTGGGCCACACCTCGCCGGTCCGGCGGGCCAGATGCTCGCTGCGGTCGCGCAGCAGCGGTTCGATCAGGGTGACGCCGATCTCTTCCGAACGGTGAGGAATCTGCATGAGCGCGTCGAACAGCGCCGCCAGCTTGGCGTGTTCAGGCCTGATCCCAGCGATCCAGGCATGGCCCATGATGCCGCCGGTCAGGCCGACGGTGCACCGCGTGACCGTCATCTCTCCGAGATTGAAGCGCCGACCTGTGTTGCCCGCCCTGGCCCGGACCATGACCAGACCCGTCTCGGGCCCACGGATGACGCGGTATTCGGGCGCTGAGGCCAGCCCTTCCCAGGCTTCCCGCAGCCTGGTTCCGTCGGACAGGGCAGGGCGCCCATCCACTGCCTGCGTCGCGATTCGGTTGTTGACATGAAAGAAACTCCACAATAGGAAAATTTGTCTAGATGTCTATGTATTTTTGACAAGCACTTTATGGCATCGGATTGTGACAGCTTACATTCGGGGAGGCGGCGATGGAGTTACAGCGCAGAAGCGGCGTAGCCTTGTGGAGGCAGATTCAGGACTGGCTGGAATACCGGATCAAGGAAGGAGAACTGAAGCCCGGAAGCAGGCTTCCCACTGAGCAGGAGCTGGCCGCGCAGTTCGGGGTCAACCGCCACACGGTGCGCAGGGCCCTGTCCCTGCTCACCGAAAAGGACCTCGTGCGCACGGAACAGGGTAGCGGGAGCTTCGTGCGCGAACAGCTCATCGACTACGCCGTGGGGACGCGCACGCGCTTCCACGAGAACCTCTTGCGGCAGGAGCGCAAGCCGCGCGGCGAGCTCATCTCGTCCAGCGTCATCCCGGCCACGACCGTGGTGGCGCGGGCCCTGGAGCTGGAAAAGGGTGATCCGGTCCTGGTTCTCGAAACCCTCGGCGAAGCCGACGGAGTGCGCATCTGCCTGGCCAGCGCGCACTTTCCGCAGTCCCGCTTCCCCGGCCTCGACGACCTGTACCGCCAGACGGGCTCGGTCACGCAGGCCCTGCGCCACTTCGGCGTCAAGGACTACCGCCGCAGGCGGACGCAGATCTCCGGGCGGCTGCCCACGGCCCGAGAGGCCCGCATTCTGGCCCAGCCCCGGACCCGCCCCATCCTGGTCACGGAGAGCGTCAACGTCGACACCCGCGACTGGCCCATCGAATACTGCGAATCCCGCTTCTGCGCCGACCGGGTGCAGTTCGTCATCGAGACCTGATAGCACTGGCACGGGTCATGTCATAACCGACAGAATGCAGTGCGGTCGCTCCGTGAAGCATGGAGCGTCGCAACCCCAGCCTTACGGCCGCTTCGATACTTGAGGCTCGCCAACACCAATCCAAGATACTCAATGAACACTGTCACCAGCTGAATACACATCAAGACTGACTACAAAATGGTACACACCGATGAGCGCATTGAGACTCATTATTTATGTTGTATGACAACATAAATAATGCATTACCCTTGCACGCAGCCATTTCATATCGTATAAGCATTTGAAAAGCGTTCGGATCGCGTTACGGAATTACAACGCAATCAAATTGCATCCAACCGGAATAACGAGAGAAATGGCATGAAACGCCTCTTATTCGTCGGCCTCTGCATCCTGGCCGCGGGGTGCGCCACAACGGCTCCGCAGCGTGACGCGACCGAGGCCTTCGGTCTGGCGACGGAACGCATCGGCCGCTTGGGCGAAGACGAGTTCACCGCGGTCCGCTCCGGCATCATCCGGCTGAACACGCACCAGGCCATTCTCGACGGCAGGGTGAAATCCACGGATCTGCAGTATGACGGCCCCGCAACGGCCGCGGCCACGGCCGAGCGCATCTCGGCCTGCAAGACCCTGCGCATGTATGGCGACCTGCTCATGAGGCTGGCTTCCGACGATCGGTCCCAATTCGTCCGCAGATCCGCCATCACCTTCGCCGACAGCGCCGCCGAAACCATGGGGGCGAGCCTGAACCCACGCCAACAGGCGGCCATCGACGGCATCATCGACGGGCTTACCCGCATCTGGACCGAAAGGCGCAAGGAAAATTCCATTCGCGAGGTCGTCCTGGCCTTCGAGAACGTGGTCAACACCCTGGCCGACCGCATCCTGGCCGACTTCATCCTCGACGGCCGGCCCACGAGCTTTTTGGCTGTCTACGAAGCCGAGGCGCGCCAGCTCCAGAGCATGGCCGATTCCATGCTCGACACGGGCAGATTTGCGGACATGGGGGAGCGCAGGCGGATCGTCCTCGCTGCCTACATGGCAAGAAACATCAGAATCAGGGCTGTGGAGATCGGCCTGCGCATGCAGACCGCCATCGAGACCCTGAAGAAAGCCAACGCCGAGATCGTCTCCGGCGTGCGGAACAACACCTGCAATGCCGAGCGGATCAACGAGTACGGGCGGCTCATCCAACAACTCGGCAACCTGAAGCAGGTCCTGCCGCGATAGCCGAAGGACGCCCCCATCAACGCAAAAACGCCCTTTTACGGGCGTTTTTGCATTGATGGGCAGAAAGGTCGAAATCCGGATCAGGCACCGCCGCCAAAGGGAACGGGCACCAACAGGCTGACCCGTTCGCGGTAGACCTGGTACGCCTCGCCGAACTCGTCCTCCAGGGCCGTCTCCTCGGCGCCGACGGTGCTGAAGAAGGAATACGCCGCCAGGGCGATGCCCAGGATGCCGATGTTGGTGTTCAGGATCAGGCACAGCCCGGGCATGACGCCCAGCAGGTTGGCGGCCATGATGGGATTGCGGCTCACGGCGTAGAGGCCGGTCTCGACCAGCATGTAGCCCTCGCCCTTGCGCAGTTCGCGCAGGGCGAAAAAGAGCGCGGCCAGCCCAACCGCCATCCACAGCAGACCAATGACCGAACCGAGCTTGAACCACTGCGTGCGGATAATGAAGTTCTCCACCACGCAGCCGGCCACGATGACGCCATATCCGGGACCAAGAATCTTGGAAGAAACGCTTTTGGAACTCATCGCTCTCTCCTCGTCGGAAAATGGGAATTCACAGGAAAGAAGAAACTAGCACCGCAGGGCGGGATTGAAAAGAACCCGGCGGGAAAAAAATCCGGCCGGGTTCCATTTCGTCGTCCCTAACGCGTCAACTGACGGTAGCGGATGCGGTGCGGAACCGCGAGGGTGGAGCCCGTACGGCGCTTGTAGTCCGCCTCGTACTCCGAGTAGTTGCCCTCGAACCAGACCACCTGGCTGTCGCCCTCGAAGGCCAGGATGTGCGTGGCGATGCGGTCCAGGAACCAGCGGTCGTGGGAGATGACCACGGCGCAACCGGCGAAGTTCTCCAGGGCCTCCTCCAGGGCGCGCATGGTGTTCACGTCCAGGTCGTTGGTCGGTTCGTCGAGAAGGAGCACGTTGGCCTCTTTTTTCAGCATCAGTGCCAGGTGCAGCCTGTTGCGCTCGCCGCCCGAGAGCATGCCGACGAGCTTCTGCTGGTCGGCGCCGGTGAAGTTGAACTTGCCGACGTAGGCCCGCGAGTTGATCTCGCGGCCGCCCAGGTTGATCATGTCGTAGCCGTTCGAGACCATCTCCCACACGCTCTTCTTGGGGTCCAGCACGCCGCGGTCCTGGTCCACGTGGGCCAGCTTCACGGTCTGGCCGAGGCGGATGGAACCCGCGTCGGGCTGCTCCTGGCCGGTGATCATGCGGAATAGCGTGGTCTTGCCGGCGCCGTTGGGGCCGATGACTCCGACGATGCCGCCGGGGGGCAGGGCGAAGCTCATGTCCTCGATGAGAAGCTTGTCGCCGTAGGCCTTCTTCACGTGGTCGGCCTCGATGACCACGTCGCCCAGGCGCGGGCCCGAGGGGATGAAGAGCTCCAGCGTCTTGATCTTGTCCCTGGTCTCCTGGTTCAGCATGGTCTCGTAGGCCGAGATTCTGGCCTTGGACTTGGCGTGGCGCCCCTTGGGGGACATCCTGATCCACTCCAGCTCGTGCTTGAGAGTGCGCTGGCGGGCGCTCTCCTCCTTCTCCTCCTGGGCCAGGCGGTTCTGCTTCTGGTCCAGCCAGGAGGAGTAGTTGCCCTTCCACGGGATGCCCACGCCGCGGTCAAGCTCCAGAATCCAGCCGGCCACGTTGTCCAGAAAGTAGCGGTCGTGGGTCACGGCGATGATGGTGCCCTGGTACTGCTGCAGGTGGTGCTCCAGCCAGGCGATGGTCTCGGCGTCGAGGTGGTTGGTGGGCTCGTCCAGAAGCAGGATGTCGGGCTTCTGGAGCAGCAGGCGGCAGAGGGCCACGCGGCGCTTCTCGCCGCCCGAGAGGACGGCGACCTTCGTCTCGGGCTCGGGGCAGCGCAGGGCGTCCATGGCCATGTCGAGCTTGGAGTCCAAGTCCCAGGCGTCGGCGGCGTCGAGCTTCTCCTGCACCTCAGCCTGGCGGGCGATGAGGGCGTCCATCTCGTCGTCGCTCATGGGTTCGGCGAACTTGGCGTTGATCTCCTCGAACTGCTGCAGCAGGTCGACGGTCTCCTGCACGGCTTCCTGCACGACCTCGCGCACGGTCTTCTCGGGATCGAGACTCGGCTCCTGCTCCAGGTAGCCCACGGAATAGCCGGGCGAGATGACGATCTGGCCGTTGTACTCCTTGTCCACGCCGGCCATGATCTTCAGTAGCGAGCTCTTGCCCGAGCCGTTCAGGCCCAGGACGCCGATCTTGGCGCCGTAGAAGAAGGACAGGGAGATATCCTTGATGACCGGCTTCTTGTCGTAGAAGCGGGACACTTTCAGCATGGAATAGATGATCTTATTTGGTTCGTCGCTCATGGCATAACCTCGTGTTCTTTGGGATGATGGCCCGGCCGGACGGCCGGGGATGCGGGCGGACTGGCGAACAGGCCGGCGCGCCGCTGAAATCTAATGGCCGAAGCCCGGAATTTCCAGCCTCTTTTCCAGCCGGCGCAGACCCCAGGAGGCCACGGTGACCAGGGCCAGGTAGTACACGCCCACGACCATGAAGACCTCGCTGAAGCGGAAGGTCTCGCTGGCCACGATCTTGGCCTGGCCCGTCAGCTCGAAGCAGGTCACGACATAGGCCAGGGACGAGTACTTGATCAGGTAGACGATCTCGTTGCCGCACCCGGGCAGGGCACGCCGGAAGGCCTGGGGAATGATGATCCAGACCAGGGTCCTGAAGGTCGAGAAACCCAGGGCCTGGGCCGCCAGGACCTGGCCGCGACGAATGGAAAGCAGCCCCCCGCGGATGTACTCCGAGTGGTAGGCCGCGCTGCACATGATGAAGCCGAGCACCGCCGCCGTGTAGGGCTTGAAGTAGATGCCCACGTTCGGCAGCCCGAAATAGAGGATGAAGAGCTGGATGACCAGCGGCGTGCCCCGGAAGAGCGCGGCGTAGCCGTTGGCCAGGGGCGAGAAAAAGCGCCCGCCGTAGGCCCGCAGGCTCCCGACGACCACGCCCAAGGCCAGGCCCAGCACGGCCGAGGGGATGATGAGCTTTATGCTCATCAGCACGCCCTCGTTCAGGGCCGGGATGAGCTTCTGCAGCAGGAAGGCCAGTTCCCCGCTGATCACGGCGTGCAGCCCTCGACTTCGAGGATCTGGGAGCAGAAATCGAGCGTCCGCGTGCCCGAGCCCTCGGCCAGCAGTTCCCTGGGACTGCCCTGCTCGATGATGCACCCGTCCTGCATGAACAGAACCTCGTCGGCCAGGGCGCGGGTGAAGCCCATCTGGTGGGTGGCCATGACCATGGTCATGCCATTCTGGGCCAGGCTGCGGATGACGGTCAGGACCTCGCTGACCAGCTCCGGGTCCAGGGCCGAGGTGGGCTCGTCCAGGAGCATGACCTTGGGGTCCATGGCCAGGGCGCGGGCGATGGACACGCGCTGCTTCTGGCCGCCCGACAGCTCCGCCGGATAGAGGCGGGCCTTGTCGGACAGCCCCACTCGCGAAAGCTCGGCCATGGCCCGGTCCCGGGCCTCGGCCTTGCCCATGCCGCGCACCTTGCGCAGGGCGATGCTGACGTTGTCGATGGCGGTCAGGTGATCAAACAGGTTGAAATCCTGGAAGATCATGCCCACCTGCTGACGAAAGCCGCACAGGGCGCCGGCGTTGTGCGGGTCCACGTGGCGGCCTTCCAGCTCGATCTCGCCGCGGTCGGGCAGGATGAGGTAGTTCATGCACTGCAACAGCGTGCTCTTGCCTCCGCCCGAAGGGCCGATGAGCACCTTCATCTCCCCCTCGTACAGGTCGAGGCTCACGGACTTGAGAATCTCGCGGCCGCCCAGCCTGACGGAAAGGCCCTGCACCCGCATCAGCGGCGTCTTGTCGTTGGTCTTCATGGTCTAGTGCACATACCCTTTTATTCTGACACGTTTCTCCAGGACCCGCAGGGCGGCCACGCCGGCCCAGGTCAGGAGGAAATAGAGCACCGCCGCGCTAATGTAGAGGGGCAGGTGCTGGTAGGTCCGGGAGGCCACGAAATGCGTGCGGGCCATGATCTCGCTGGCCCCGAGCACGAAGGCCAGGGCCGAGTCCTTGAGGATGATGGAGTACTCGTTGGACCAGCCGGGGATGGACAGGCGCAGGGCCTGGGGCAGGATGATGGCCCGGATGGCCAGGGCGTCGGACATGCCCAGGGCGCGGGCGGCCTTGAGCTGCCCCTTGGGCAGGGACAGGATGGACCCGCGGAAAATTTGCGATTGGTAGGCCCCGCTGGTCATGCCGAGTACGATGGTCGCGGCGGCCACGGCGTTCAGGTTCAGGCCGATGAAGTTGAACAGGCCGAAATAGAAGAGAAAAAGGAGCACCAGAATGGGCACGCCGCGGAAAAACCAGACGTAGGTGTCGCAGACGAAGCGCACGAACCTGCCGCCGTACACCTGCCCCACGGCCAGGGGCACGCCGATGAAAAGACCCAGGAACATGGCGCCGACCACCGCGGTGACGGTGACGGCGGCGCCCTGCAGCACAAAGGGCAGGGCGTCGAGGAGGACGGTCAGGGTTTCGTTCATGTCCGGGATGGTTCCTTCAGGGTCTGGAGGCGGCAAAAAAACGGGAAGGCCGGGACGATTCCGGGCCTTCCCATGGATTCACGCGGCGAGGGGCCTACTTGTTGAGGTGCTTGGCGATGAGCTCTTCCCAGTAGGGGTCGGCCTTGAGCAGTTCGAAGCCCTTGTTCAGCTTGTCGAGCAGTTCCTTGTCTTCCTTGCGCACGGCGGCGCCGAATTCCTCGACTTCGCCGAAGATGCCGATGATCTGCACGGGCTTCTTCTTCTCGGCGTCGCGGGCCGGCGGATAGTTCATGGCAGCGGCTTCGATGCGGCCGTTGACCAGGTCTTCGATGGCCATGGGGGCGGAATCATAGTACTTGATGGTGAACTTCCAGCCCTGCTTCTCCTTTTCCTCGGCCATCCACTTGGCCTCGGAGGTGCCGGCCTGCATGCCCACGGTCACGTCCTTGCCGTAGATCTCCTCAGCTGTGAGCTTGGAATCCTTCTTGGTCACGAAGACGTTCTTCACTTCCCAGTAGGGAGTGGTGAAGTTGACCTTTTCGGCGCGTTCCGGGGTGATGGTCATGCCGGAGCAGATGAAGTCGATCTTCTTGGCCAGCAGGTTGGGGATGATGCCGTCCCAGTCCACGGGCACGTGTTTTACCTTGAAGCCCATCTTGGCCGCGATCCAGTCCACGGCGTCAACGTCGAAGCCGCTGGGCTTGCCGCTCTGGTCCACGAAGGCGAACGGCGGATAGTTGGCGTCGATGCCGTTGATGAAGACCTTTTCCTCGGCCACGGCCGGGCCGGCAACCATGCACAGCAGACAGGCGATCACGAAAGCAGCACGTTTCAGCATGTTCTCCATCCTCATGAAAAGGTTTGACAAAAAATGGGCTTCCCCCACAAGTACGTCGAAACCGGACCGGCGGCCTTAAAACCTTTCTGGTCGTCGGCACAGTTCAATCTGCGGTGCCGTGCGGGCAAAACCGAATGATTTGCAGCCTCACTCCGCAACAGAGTCGGTAACTTCATTTTTCGAAAACCGCAACTCGGACACGGCCATGGAAAAGCGGACCAACCAGAAGAAAGCCTACGCCCTCGGCCTCGCGGCGGTCTGCCTGTGGTCCACGGCAGCCACGGCTTTCAAGCTGTCCCTGCGCCACCTGGGGCCCGAGCCCATGGTCTTCTGGGCCAGCCTGACCTCCGTCGTCGTCCTGGCCATGGTGCTGGCCGTCCAGGGCCGCCTCGGTGAACTCAGGACCCTGTCCTGGACCCGGGCGCGTTTCTCCCTGGTTCTCGGCGCCCTGAACCCATTCCTCTACTACCTCGTCCTCATCCGCGCCTACGACCTGCTGCGCGCCCAGGAGGCCCAGGCCATCAACTACACCTGGGCCATCACCATGAGCCTCTTGTCCATCCCGCTCCTCGGGCAGCGCATCCGCGGCCTGCAGTTCCTGGCCATCGGCCTGAGCTACCTCGGGGCACTCGTCATTTCCACCCACGGCGACCTGCTGGGATTCCGCATGGAGAGCCCCACGGGCTTCGCCCTGGCCATGGGCAGTACCGTCATCTGGGCCCTGTTCTGGATCTTCGGCGTCCGCGACAACCTGGACCCGACCCTGCGCCTCTTCCTCAACTTCTGCTGCGGAACGATCTACACCGGCGCCTGGGCCCTGCTGGCCGGCTTCCCCCTGACGCCGAACCTCCCGGGCCTGCTGGGCGCGGCCTACATCGGCACCTTCGAAATGGGCGTGACCTTCGTGCTCTGGATCTCCGCCCTGCGCCTCTCGCGCACAACGGCCCAGGTCAGCAACCTCATCTACCTGGCCCCCTTTCTGTCCCTCTTCATCATCCACTTCCTGGTCGGCGAAGCCATCCTGCCCTCGACCCTCGTCGGTCTGGCCTTCATCCTGGCCGGCACCACCGTCCAGAAACTGGCCGACCGCCAGACCGGCCCATGACCCGCCGCCGCTTCCTGCTCCTCGCCGCCCTGACCCTGCTGCACAGCGCCCTGCTCGCCTGCACCCCACCCCCCAAACGCCGCCAGATCGTCTGCCCCCACCCTCTCTAGAAGCTGCGAAGAATGCCTCCGGCGGGCAGGGGACACGTCCCCTGCACCCCATTCATGTCTTTCTCTCTTCATACCTCCGCAACGCGACTCCCATTAAGAATGCCTCCGGCGGGCAGGGGGCTCGCCCCCTGCACCCCATTTACGTCTTTCTATCCTCACACCCCTCCGCACCGCCTCAAGCGTTGCGTCGTGGGCCGGGCAAGGGCTGTCGGCTGTCCGACCGAGCCAGGCATCGTTTGCTTCCCGGCCGTCAAACAGTCAACACGCCGCCCCCTGCCCGAAGCTCAAGGCCGGGAAGCATTACGAGGCCCGCGAGGAAGTTCCGGCAGCCCTTGCCCGGCCCGCGACGCAACGCGACTCCCGGAAAAAATACCCCCACCCTGTACATGGTCTTCGCCTTCCTCTTCTTCTCCATCTCGACACCACCGTCCCGCACGATTGACGCCGCCCGCCTCAGGACACTACAGGGCCCCGACAATCACCACCGCACCCTCAAGGAGAATCGGATGCGCCGCCGGACCAACGCAACACTCATATTGCTGACCCTGACCTTCCTGGCCCTGACCGCCTGTTCCAAAACCGCGCCCGGACCGGCGCAACCCGCGGCCCCCGCCCCGACGGCCGCCGCACAGGAAGCTCCTGTTCTTCCGCAGAACGCTACAAACCCCTCTGAACCGCAAACGGACAGCCAACCCGGCCTGCAACAGCCAGCAACGGACGGGACATGCCTGGAGTGCGAGTCCGTGACGCCGGACAAGGACCGCGCAGGTTGCTTCAAGCTGCGGCCTGGGAAGGCCGTCAAGAACAAGAAGGGCAAGACCGTCACGGGCCGCTGCGAACCCCAATGCATCCCCTACGCCCGCTGCCGCAGCGGGATCATGACCTGCCGCCTGGGCGACACGGGACCCATCGAGTGGTTCGAATGCGCACGCAAGAACAAGAACACCACGTCCATACCCAAGGCGGGCTCCATCATGGTCATCGGCTCCGAAAAAGGGCACAGCATGACCACGGGCCACCTCGGCTACGTCGAGGAGGCCTGCCCCAACCCCGACGGCACGTGGGCCCTGCGCTTCAGCCACACTAACTTCGACCGCAAATGCCACCTGGACCTGGACGCCAAGGTCCTCTTCAACCCCAAGACCATGCGCGCCGCGTTCCAGAGCGGCCCCTGGAAGCCCTGGGCCAAGGACTTGAAGATCCTGGGCTTCATCCTGAGATGAGCATGCGGCCCCTTGTCCTGCACCACCACCCCGCGCGCGAGTACTTCTTCCACGAGGGCTGCTTCATCACGGAACTGTCCAACGGCGAACACGACCCCGCCGTGTCCATGGCCCGGGCCCGCGTGGAGCCGGGCCGCACCACGGCCTGGCACGCTCTGCGAGACACGGTGGAACGCTATCTCGTCCTCGAAGGACACGGGTTGGTCGAAGTGGGCGACTTGCCGCCGCGCCCAGTGGGACCGGGCGATGTGGTTCTCATCCCGTCAGGGTGCAGGCAGCGCATCGCCAACACAGGACACGCCGACCTGATCTTCGTGGCCGTCTGCACGCCGCGCTTCACCCCCGAGGCCTACATTCCCCTGGAAGGCTGACCTCGGAGAAGGAACGCGGGACATGCCGCCTTCGCCTTGCCGCGGGCGGCGCAAGGCTGTATCGTCGCGGCATCAGCATTCCCTCAAACCCGCTCATCCGGGGGCCCGCAATGTACGATAACGACATCGCCGTCGTCGGTCTGGCCGTCATGGGCCAGAACCTGGCCCTGAACATGGCCCGGCACGGCCTGGGCGTGACAGTCTACAACCGCACCTGGGAGAAGACCGAAGCCTTCATGGCCGGCCCGGCGCAGGGCGCGTCCATCATCGCCGCCATGGACCTCAAGGCCCTGGCGGCCTCCCTGAAGAAACCGCGGGCCGTCTTCCTCATGGTCAAGGCCGGCAGCGCCGTCGACGATCTGCTGGACGAACTGCTGCCCTGGCTCGAACCCGGCGACATCGTCATGGACGGCGGCAATTCCCACTTCGAGGACACGACGGCACGCGTACTGCGAATGCGCGACAAGGGCGTGTCCTTCCTGGGGGTCGGCGTGTCCGGCGGGGAGAAAGGGGCACTGCTCGGCCCGAGCATCATGCCCGGCGGGCCGCGCCAGGCCTGGGAGCGCGTCGCGCCCATGCTCGCGGCCATCGCGGCAAAGACCGGCGACGGCCGGCCCTGCACCGGCTACATGGGGCGCGACGGGGCCGGACATTTCGTCAAGATGGTCCACAACGGCATCGAGTACGGCGTCATGCAGCTTCTGGCCGAAGCCCACGATCTGCTCCTGCGCGGGCACGGTATGGAGGCCCGAGCCCAGTCGGAGGTCTTCGACGAGTGGAACGCGGGCAGTCAGGCGTCCTTTCTGCTGGAGATCACGGCGGACATTCTCGCCCGCCGCGACGCGCTGACCGACGCCCCCATCCTCGACGTCATCACCGACACCGCCGGCAGCAAGGGCACGGGTTTGTGGACAAGCCGCAGCGCCCTGACTCTGGGCGTGCCCGTTCCGACCATCACCGCCGCCGTGGAGGCGCGCATGCTCTCAAACCTGCGGGACCTGCGCCGCATGTCAGCGCCCCTGCTGCCCGGACCGCGCGAAACCCCGCCCCCGGCCGACCGCGAATGCCTGGGCCGGGCCCTCTTTCTGGCCACCCTGGCCGCCTACGCCCAGGGCTTCGCCCTGATCCGGGCCGCCGAGGAGGCCTGGGGCTTCGGCCTCGACACCTCGGAAATCGCCCGCGTCTGGCGGGAGGGGTGCATCATCCGCGCGGCCTTCCTGGACGATCTCGTCCACGATTCCCCCGCCCGTTCCGATGCGCACAACATCCTGCTGTCAAGCGCTTTCGACGCCCACGTGGCCTCCGGACAGGCGGCCCTGCGCCGGACCGTGTCACAGGCCGCGAACTTCGGCGTCCCGGTGCCGGGCCTGGCCTCGTCCCTGGCCTATTACGACAGCCTGCGCAGCGCCCGCCTGCCGGCCAACCTGATCCAGGCCCAGCGCGACTACTTCGGGGCCCACGGCTTCGAGCGCACGGACATGCCGGGCGTCTTCCACGGCCCCTGGGAGGAATGAAAAAACGCCGGACAAGCCGGCGTTTTTCATTGATGTCGGAGTGGTGCGGCCCCGGCCGCAGAGGCGTCAGGCAGGGACGAGCAGGCTCTCGCCTGTCATCTGGGCGGGCTTGGGGATGCCCATGATGTGCAGGATGGTCGGGGCCACGTCGGCCAGCCTCCCGTCCCGAACACGGAAGCTTCCCGGCCCCACGTAGACGAAGGGCACGGGGTTGAGGCTGTGGGAAGTCTTGACGTTGCCCTGCTCGTCCAGCATGTCCTCGGCGTTGCCGTGGTCCGCCGTGACCAGGAGGGTCCCTCCGGCCTTGGCCACGGTCTCAATGACCCGGCCCAAACACGTGTCCACGGCCTCCACGGCCTTGACCGCCGCCGGAATGACCCCGGTGTGGCCGACCATGTCCAGGTTGGCGAAGTTGCAGACCACCAGGTCGTACTTCGCGGCCTCCAGGGCGGCCACCAGGGTGTCCGTAACCTTGTATACGCTCATCTCGGGCTTGAAGTCGTAGGTCGGCACGTCCTTGGGCGAAGGCAGCAGTTCGCGGTCCTCGCCGGGGAAGGGCGTTTCCTGACCGCCGTTGAAGAAGTACGTCACATGGGCGTATTTTTCGGTCTCGGCCGTGCGCAGCTGGGTCAGCCCCCGCTCGGACACCACCTCGCCCAGGATGCGGTCAAGGGTCATGGGCGGAAAGAGCGCGGGCAGATCGAAATTCTTGTCGTAGCGGGTCATGGTCGCGAAGCCCGACAGGGCCGGCTTGCGCGGCCGGTCGAACCCGGTGAAGGCCTCCTCGGTCAGGGCCCGGGTCAGCTCGCGGGCGCGATCGGCCCGGAAGTTGAAGAACAGCACCGCGTCGCCGTCCTGCACCAGGCCCGAGGGACGTCCGTCCCGCAGCACCACGCGCGGCTTGACGAACTCGTCGTTCTCGCCGCTTTCATAGGCGTCGCGCACGGCCTGGGCCGCGCTTTCCGCCGTCAGCTCACGCCCTTCGGTCAGGGCCGCGTAGGCCTGCTCGACCCGGTCCCAGCGCTGGTCGCGGTCCATGGCGTAGTAGCGGCCCGAGACGGAGACGATGCGGCCCGCACCCAGGCGCGCCAGATCGCGCTCCAGTTCCTCGACGTAGCCCAGCCCGCTGCGCGGGGGCGTGTCGCGGCCGTCCAGGAAGGCGTGCACGCAGAGGTCCGCCACGCCGTGCCCCTTCAGGGCCGAGACGAGGGCCACCAGATGGCTCTGCATGCTGTGCACGCCGCCGTCGGAGACCAGGCCCATGAGGTGCACGCGCCCCGAACCGGCCGCCGCGGCCCGGGCCAGGTTCACGAGCACGGGGTTGACGGCCAGGGAGCCGTCCTCAATGGCCAGGTTGATGCGCATGATGTCCTGATAGACGATGCGCCCGGCCCCTAGGTTCAGGTGCCCGACCTCGGAGTTGCCCATCTGGCCGTCGGGCAGGCCCACGTCGCGCCCCATGCACTTCAGTTGCCCGCCGGGGTGTCCGGCCAGGAGGCGGTCCATGTTCGGGGTCCGCGCCAGGCTCACGGCGTTGCCCGGTCCGGGCGCGGCCTTGCCCCAGCCGTCGAGGATCAGGAGCACGCAGGGCTTCTTCATCATTTTTCTCCGGCCAGGACAGCCTCGGGCAGTTCGAAGTCCGCGGCCTTGGAGTAGAGTCCTTCGACGTTATAGAGAGAGCGCGTCTCGTCCTGGAAAATATGCACGATGACGTCGTTGCAGTCGACCAGGACCCATTGTCCGGCCTGAAGGCCCTCGACGCCGAAAAATTCCCACTTCTTCTCCCCGAGGCGCTGCATGATTTCGTCAGCAAGGGCCTGGGCGTGTCTGGCCGAGCGGGCCGTGACGAAAACCATGGCCTCGGTCAGGGGTGAGATGCCGCGCACGTCCAGGGCCCTGATGGCCGTGCCCTTCTTGTCCGCGAGCCAGGTCGCGATCTGACCTATCTTATCTTCCATATTGCGTATCATTCTCCGTTCGTTGTGATGTAAGGCTCAAAGGCGCATTGTCTACGCCAAAACCCGCCACAGGGCAATGAGTCAAACCTTGACGAACATTGCCGGCCAAGGCATAGGACAGCCATGCAATCTATTGTCGATTCACCGCGTTTCCCGATATTTACCGGCCCCTTCTGGAAAGGGGCCACGGTGTAGCGCGCAGCGCGCAGACGATTTCAGCCGCCGTGAACAGCCCCATGTTCGCGGCTTTTTCATTTTTTTCACCCGGAGGTTCAGCCATGCTGTTCGACGTGTCCAACGAAACAATGCCGCGGGAAGACCTGGAAGCCCTGCAGCTGCGCCGGCTCAAGTCCCTGGTCGAGAAGGTCTACTACAACGTGCCCTTCTACCAGAACAGGTTCAACGAGATGAACCTGCGTCCCGAGCAGATCCGTTCCCTGAGCGATCTCAAGTATCTGCCCTTCACCGAGAAGCAGGACCTCCGCAACAACTACCCCTTCGGCCTCTTCGCCGTGCCCCGCGACAACGTCGTGCGCGTGCACGCCTCCTCGGGCACCACGGGCAAGGCCACGGTGGTGGGCTACACCCAGCGCGACGTGAACACCTGGGCCGAGCTCATGGCCCGCTCGCTCATGTGCGCCGGGGCCAGCCGCCGCGATATCGTGCACAACGCCTACGGCTACGGCCTCTTCACCGGCGGGCTTGGCATGCACTACGGCGTGGAGCGCCTGGGCGCGACCATCCTGCCCATCTCCGGCGGCGGCACGCGGCGCCAGGTCATGCTCATGCGCGACTTCGGCTCGACCATCCTCTGCAGCACGCCGTCCTACGCCCTCTTCCTGTACGAATCCATCATCGCCGCGGGCATGAGCATCGACGACCTGAAACTTCACACGGGCATCTTCGGGGCCGAGCCCTGGAGCGAGAATATGCGCTCGGAGATCGAATCCAAGCTGCGCATCAAGGCCCTGGACATCTACGGCCTGTCGGAGATCATGGGACCCGGCGTGGGCATGGAGTGCTGCGACGCCCAGGACGGCCTGCACATCTGGGAGGACCATTTCCTCATCGAGATCATCGACCCCGAGACGGGCGAGCAGCTGCCCCTGGGCGAGACGGGCGAACTGGTCATCACCACCCTGACCAAGGAGGCCCAGCCGCTGATCCGCTACCGCACACGCGACATCACGCGCATCGACGCCATCCCCTGCCGCTGCGGCCGCACCCACCGGCGCATCACCCGCATCCAGGGCCGCAGCGACGACATGCTCATCATCCGCGGCGTGAACGTGTTCCCGCAACAGATCGAGACCATCCTGCTCGAAACGCAGGGCGTGGCCCCGCACTACCAGCTCATCCTGACCCGCGAGGGCAGCCTCGACATGCTCGAGGTCAAGGTCGAGGTGGACGAAAAGATGTTCTCGGACGAGATCAAGCATTTACAGCGTATCGAAGCCAAGATACAAAAGAATATCAAGGAATTTCTCGGCGTCACCGCCAAGGTGACCCTCTCGGAACCGCGGAGCATCGAGCGTTCCGAGGGCAAGGCCAAGCGCATCATCGACCTGCGCAACGCGTAATCAACCGGCCGGCGCGGCCCGCCCCGCGCCCGCAGTCCCCTTTCGGGAGGTACCATGAAAGTTGAACAGATTTCCGTGTTTCTGGAAAACAGGGCCGGCCGGCTGGCCGAAGTGACCAAGACCCTGGCCGAGAACCAGATCAATATCCGCGCCCTGTCCCTGGCCGACACGTCCGACTTCGGCATCCTGCGCCTCATCGTCACGGACAACGAGAAGGCCAAGGAGGCCCTGAAGGCCAAAGGCTTCACCGTGGGCCGCACCAACGTCGTGGCCGCGGAGGTCGGCGACAAGCCCGGCGGGCTGCACGCCATCCTGGAGATGCTCAACGCCGGCGGCGTCAACGTCGAGTACATGTACGCCTTCGTCACCCAGAGCGGCCGCAACGCCATCCTCATCTTCCGCTTCGACCGCACGGACCAGGCCATCGAGGTGCTGCAGAAGAACAACGTGCGCGTCCTTTCGGGCGAGGAACTCTACTCGCTCTAGGCGCAGACGACAGAAAGCCCTCGCCGCAGCGGGGGCTTTCTGCATTTCCGGGCCGTCACGCGGCGGTACGACGCAACCCGACCGGAAGTTTCCCATTATATGGCGTCCGACATTGCCTTGGAAGCGCAGGACGGGTATGACCGAATATCACCGTTTCGACATCTCACATCCGGATACGACGCCCATGCCATGAAAGACGCACGATACCGCTCACTTTTCCTACGGTCCTTCCTGCTGCTCGCCGTCTATATCGCCGTCATCGCGGCCATGACGATGGCCTGGACCCGCTTCGAAAACGACAAGACCCTGCAGGCGACGGACCTGCGCCTGAACGCCGCCGCACGTAGCCTCAAGCTCCTCCTGGCCCCGGACTTTCACGACCGGGCGGTGGACAACAGCTCCATCGGCTTCGACGAGGAGATGGTCAACCGCGAAAGGTTCAACGCCTTCGCCAAGGCCAACGAGCTGATCTACGTCTACACCCTTGTCATGAAGGATGACGCCCTCTTCTTCTCCGCCCCGACCGTGACCGAGGAAGAGGCCAAGGAGCGCAAGGTCTGGTACTTCTGCCCGTACGAGGAGGCGCCGCCCGAGTTCTTCGCGGCCCTGCGCGACGGCACGGACGCATCAGTGTCCTACAAGGACGAGTGGGGCGCTTTCCGGACCACCTGCCTTTACGAAACCAGCCCGACAGGGAAACCGTACCTGAGCTGCGCCGACATGGAGATCCGCGACCTCTCGCGCATCAACGCCACCCACGCGCTGATCGGCTCCGTTGCCGCCCTGCTCTTTCTGAGCTTTCTGATTCCGGCCTCGGGAATCATCCGCCGTTTCTACCGCATGCACATCGACGACCTGAACGTCTCGCACAAGGAAACGCGCGTCCATCTGGACATGCTCGACACCCTGATCCAGCGGCTGCCCATGGGCCTGATGGTTATCCAGCCCGACAACAGGGTCAGCCTGGTCAACCCTGCCTTCACCGCCCTGACGGGGTACGAACTGCACGACGTCGGTACCCGCAACGGCTGGTTCCGCAGGGCCTTCCCCGAAATCCCGCTCAGGACGGAGATGCTCAGAATCTATGCCCATCGCCTCAAAGGCATCGAAGGCCCTGGAACCCTGGGGCCCGTGACGTGCAAGGACGGGTCGATGCGGCTTTTCGAAATGCAGGCCAGACGCCTCGAGGACGGCCGCGCCCTGGCCATCATGGAGGACGTGACCGAGCGCGTGCAGGCCCAGGAAAAGCTGCGGAGCGACGAAGAGCGCCTACGCCTCATCCTCGACAACCTGCAGGTCGGCATCGCCGTGGTGGACACCGAAGAACGGCGGGTGAGCTACATCAACCCCAAGCTCATGGACATGACGGGCCGCACGGCCGAGGAACTGGTCGGCTCAAGCTGCCAGAATCACATCTGTAGCGCCTGCAACGGCACGTGTCCCGTGCTGGACAAGGGCATCCGCCTCATCGGCAGCGAGGTGCATCTCAAGGACGCCTCGGGCAGGCCCTTCCACATCCTCAAATCGGCCATCCGGACCGAGATCGGCGGCAGGCCGGTGCTCATCGAGTCCTTCGTGGACATCACCAGGCAGAAGCTCGTCGAGGAGGAATTGCTCAAGGCCAAGGAGGCCGCCGAGGCGGCGAGCACGGCCAAGTCCGAGTTCCTGGCCGTCATGAGCCACGAAATCCGCACGCCGCTGAACGGCATCCTCGGCTCCCTGCAGGTCATCCGCGACGTCAAGCTCGAGGACGCAAGCGACTTCATCACCATGGCCATCGACTCCAGCCGGGGTCTGCTGACCATCCTGCAGGACGTGCTCGATCTTTCGGCCATGGATACCGGGACGCTCTGCCTCGTTTCGCATCCCTTCGTGACCGCAGAACTCATCCAGCCCATCCGCAACTCCCTCCAGGAGGAGGCGCAGCGCAAGGGCCTCACGCTGACCGTAACCACGGACCCCGACGTACCGGAGAAACTGACCGGCGACGTCCGCCGCATCCGGCAGGTCCTCTTCAACCTCGTCGGCAACTCCCTGAAGTTCACGCAGCACGGATCCGTTCGCGTGGAAATCTCCATGCTGCCCCTGCGCAACGGCGCGAGGCGCGGCATGGTGCATTTCGCGATCAGCGACACCGGCGTGGGCATCGCCGACGACAAGCTGGCCGCCATTTTCGAACCCTTCACCCAGGCCGACATGGCCGCAAACCGGGAGTTCGGCGGGACGGGCATGGGACTGGCCATCGTCAAGCGTCTGCTGCGCCTGATGGGTTCGAGCGTGTGCCTGATTTCCGAACCGGGCCAGGGCAGTGAATTCCACTTCACCCTGCCGCTCGTCCCGGCTCCGGGCGAAGAGGAGGGGCAGGGTTGACGGCACCCGGACGCCTGCAGCGCGTCTATGTGGAAATCACCAACGTCTGCAACCTGCGCTGCAGTTTCTGCCCGGGCACAAAACGCGCCGCCGCGTTCATTGCGCCAGCCTTCTTCGGGCGCGTCATGGAGCAGGTCGCCCCGCTGACCGGCCAGATCTGCCTGCACGTCCTGGGCGAACCCCTCCTGCACCCCCAGTTCCCCGAGATCATGGAACGAAGCGCCGCGGCCGGCATCGAGGTCAACCTGACCACCAACGGCCTTCTGCTGGACCGACGGGGCGAACTCCTGCTGGCGGCCCCGGCCCTGCGTCAGGTCAACTTCTCCCTGCAGGCCCTGCGGACCTCTGACGATTTCGACCGGGACGCCCTGGAGCGCATCCTTTCCTTCTGCCTGCAGGCGATGCGGCAGCGGCCCGAACTCTACATCAATCTCAGACTCTGGACCCTGGACGACCGGCATGACCCCATGCTGGGCGACTTCAACGCGCCCGTCCTGGACCGCGTCGCGCAGCGCCTGGGCATCGCCCTCCCCGCGCCTACTGCCGGACGCAAGAGCCTGCGCCTGACGGGGCGCGTCTACCTCCACGCCGACACGGTCTTCGACTGGCCGGGCGACCTGACCGGCGAGGCGCAGGCGCAGGGCTTCTGCCACGCCCTGTCAACGCATTGCGCCATCCTGGCCGACGGCACGGTCTGCCCCTGCTGCCTGGACGCCGAAGGCCGCCTGGCCCTGGGCAACCTGCACGAAGCCCCCCTGGTCGACATCCTGGCCGCGCCGCGGGCCCGCGCCATGCGCCAGGGCTTTGCGCGGGGCGAACTGACGGAGGAGGTCTGCCGCCACTGCACCTATTGCCGCAGGTTCCAAAGCAAGGCACAACGGCTGCACGCAACGCACCGCGCCCAACGCAAACACAGTGAAGAAGCCTCATGGACCATTACAGCCGCTCAGCCCGCAACGCCTTCTCGGGGCTGATCCTGAACCGCAAGCCCGCCCGCCCCGCCGCAGACACCGCCCCAAGCGGGCGCGAAGCCTTCATCATCGTCAGGGGTGACGAGATCCTCTTCGACGACCGTCTCGGTGAGCCGTTGCTCCTGTCCGCGCGCATGCTTGAAGGATGCGACGGCATCCGCCTGGAAACCATGCTCCTGGGCGACGACGGCGAGACAAGCTATTTCGCCGTGAGCATCGACCGCCTGCCCGAACGCACCGCCCGCTGCATCTCGGGCCTCGGCGTCTTCCAGCCGCTGCGACCCCGGGCGGCGACCCTTGAGCCGCATATGACGGCCCTGCTGGGCTATGCCCGCTCCGTGGCGTCCTGGCACAACCAGGCCCGCTTCTGCAGCCTGTGCGGCCACCCCACGACACCCCGCCCATTCTCCCTGGCCCAGGCCTGCACCAACCCGGCCTGCGGCATGGAGCACTACCCGCGCGTCAACCCGGCCATGATCGTGCTGGTCCACCACGAGGACGAAAACGGGGACCGATGCCTGCTCGGGCGGCAGGCCGGGTGGAAGCCGCGGGTCTATTCGGCCGTGTCCGGCTACGTGGAACCCGGCGAAAGCGCCGAAGACACCGTCGTGCGCGAGGTCCTGGAGGAAACGGGCATCCACGTCACGGACATCCGCTATTTCTGCTCCCAGCCCTGGCCGTTCTCGAACTCCCTGATGCTCGGGTTCCACGCCAGGGCGACCTCCACCCGCATCCGCCTGAACGACGAGGAACTCGAAGACGCGCGCTGGTTCGCCCGCGCCGAGATCCCAGCCCTGCTCGAATCCGGTGTGCTGGCCCTGCCCGCGTCCGAGACCATCTCCCGCCATCTCTTCGACGCCTGGTACGAGGGCCGCATCCCGGCGCCCTGAGGCGGACGGGGACCATTGCGGCCAAGTCGTTGCATCGCCCCCGAGAGTATGATTAAACATGATCAGGCGGCCTTGCCGCCTCGTCTCCAACTTCATCACGGAGCATAGACATGGGCAGACTCGTCCTGGCCGGAGGCGGCCATGCGCACATGACCATCCTGGCCCACATCCGGGACCTGGTCAGGGACGGCCATGAGGTCGTCGTCATCCAACCTTCCGATTTCCACTACTATTCCGGCATGGGACCGGGCATGCTCGGCCTGAGCTACTCGCCCGACGACATCCGCTTCGCCACCCGCTACGTGGTCGAACGCCAGGGCGGCTCCTTCGTACGCGCCAAGGTCACGAGCATCGACGCCCAGGAACGCACCGTGACGACCAACTCGGGCCAGGTCATCGCCTACGACGTGCTGTCCTGCAACGCGGGCAGCTTCATCCCCTTCGACAACATCCACGGCGACACGGCGAACGTCTTCACGGTCAAGCCCATCGAACGCCTGCAGGAGGCCCAACGCGCCGTCGTGTCCCTGTGCGCCGCCAGGACCAGGGGGCACGTGGCCGTGGTCGGTGGCGGGCCGGCCGCCCTGGAGATCGCGGGCAACGTCCGCAGGCTGGCCAGGCACCGCGGGCGTCACGCCCCGCGCATCACCCTCTTCGCCGGCCGCGGCCTGCTGGGGCGCCTGCCGGACAAGATCCGCGACATGGCCCGACAGTCCCTGAGCGCCCAGGACATCGACATCCGTGAGGACGGCTACGTGCAGGAGATCCGCGACGGCGCCGTGCTTCAGGGTGGGATGACGCACCGTCCCGACCTCGTCTTCGTGGCCACGGGCGTACGCCCTTCACGCATCTTCGCCGAATCGGGCCTGCCCACGGGACCCACGGGCGGGCTGCTGGTCAACGAACGTCTGCAGTGCGTCGAGCACCCGGAAATCTTCGGCGGCGGCGACTGCATCGACTTCGCGCCCCAACCCCTGGACAAGGTCGGCGTATACGCCGTGCGCGAAAACCCCGTCCTGTACCGCAACGTCAGGGCCAGCCTGAACGGCAAGCGGCTCATGGCCTTCGACCCGGGTGGCAGCTACCTGCTGCTCTTCAACATGGGCGACGATACGGCCATCTTCAGCAAGGGGCCCTTCGCGTTCCGCAACTCCCTGGCCTTCACGCTCAAGGACTTCATCGATCGGCGCTTCATGCGCCATTTCCAGGCCCTGGAGAAATAGCGCTCCCATGCGCCTGGCCATCTCCAACCTGGGCAAGTCCTTCCAGGGCGTCCCCGTGCTCCGCGACGTCAGCTTCGAGGCGGGGCACGGGGAACTGGTTTCCATCATCGGCCCCTCGGGCGTGGGCAAGACCACCCTGCTGCACATCATCGCCGGCCTGGAACGGGCGGACCGCGGCCACGTGGCCACGGACCCGCCCGTCACCCGCGAAAGGCCGGCCATCCTCGTCTTCCAGGACTACGTCCTGTTCCCGAACATGACCGTGTTCGAGAACGTGGCCTTCGGCCTGCGCGCCCGGCGCCTGCCCCGCGACGAAATCCGCCGGCGCGTCACGGACATGCTCGGCTACTTCCGCCTGCAGGCCCGCGCCCGGGCCTACCCGGCCCAGCTCTCGGGCGGCCAGCGGCAGCGCGTGGCCCTGGCCCGGGCCATGGTCGTGGAACCGGCGCTTCTGCTCCTGGACGAGCCCTTCGCCAACCTCGACCGCAACCTGAAGATGGAGACGGCCCTTTTCATCCGCGCCACCCAGCGGGAATTCTCGACCACGACCATCAGCGTGACCCACGACCTGGAAGAAGCCCTGGCCATGTCCGACCGCATCGGCATCATGCTGGACGGCCGCCTGCGCCAGTACGCCAGCCCCCGGGAGGTCTACCTGCGCCCAGCCGACGAGGAGACAGCGCGGTTCCTTGGGCCCGTGAACCGCCTGGAACCGGCCCAGGCCGCCCTTCTGGGCCTGCCCGCCGAAGCCGCCCTCCTGCGCCCGGAATCCCTGTGCCTGACCGTCGACGACGACGGGCCGGGACGCATCGAGGGCCTCCACTTCGCCGGACATTACATCAGCTACCAAGTCAGCCTGCGCGGCGCCGCGTTGACCGTCTACAGCCTCGCCCCGGTGGGCGAGACCGGCCAGCGCGTGCGCGTCGGCCTCTGCGCGCCGGGCGCCGACCTGCGCACATCCATCGACGACACCACATATCCGACACACGGGAGTTGACATGCCGCGACATCTGATCCTTGCCCTGCTCTGCCTTCTGTCCCTGGCCGGGGTTGCCCGCGCCGCCGAGATCGATTCCATGACCCACACCGACATGCTGGCCGCGGCCCGGGGCACCGAGGTGCGCTGGCACATGTGGGGCGGCGGCGACCAGATCAACGCCTGGGTCGACACCTACGTCGCGGCCGAGGTCGGGAAGCGCTTCGGCATCAAGCTGGTGCGCGTGCCCATGGACGCGTCGGTCTTCGTCAACAAGCTGCTGACCGAGAAGGCCGCGGGCAAAGGCACGGGAACCATGGACCTGCTCTGGATCAACGGCGAGAATTTCAAGAACGCCCGCCAGGCCGGCCTGCTTTTCGGCCCGTTCCTGGACCGCATGCCGAATTTCAAGGCATACTACGACCCCGAAGCGTCCCGCTTCGACTTCGGCTTCCCCGTGGACGGCTTCGAGGCCCCCTACGGTCGGGCCCAGTTCGTTTTCGAGTACGACAGCGCCAAGATCAAAAACCCGCCGCGCAGCTTCGCCGAACTGAAGGCCTGGATTCTGGCCAACCCAGGGCGCTTCACCTACCCCCAGCCGCCTGACTTCACGGGCTCGGCCTTTGTCCGCCAGGTCTTCTACGCGACCACGGGTGGCCACAGTCAGTACATGCAGGGCCTCGACCCGGCCGTCTACGCCGCAAACGCCCCCAAGACATGGGCCTGGCTGAACGAGGCGGCGCCGGCCCTGTGGCGCCAGGGGAAGACCTACCCCAAGGACGCCGCCGCCCTGGACACCCTTTTCGCCCGCGGCGAGATCGACATGAGCATGTCCTACCACCCGGCCCACGCCCAGATGAAGATTCTGGAGAAGACCTACCCCGACACCGTGCGCACCTTCGTCATGCAGGAGGGAACCATCTCCAACACGCACTTCACGGCCGTGCCCTTCAACGCGCCCAACAAGGCCGGGGCCATGGTCGTGGCCGATTTCCTGATGAGCCCCGAAGCCCAGCTGTCCAAATACCTGCCCGCCAACTGGGGCGACCTGCCGGCCCTGGACATGAAGCGCCTCCCGGCCGACATGGCGGCCGCGTTCGCCGCCGTGGACCTCGGCGCGGCCACCCTGCCGGCCGACGCGCTGGCGGCGGCCGCAGTGCCCGAAATCCCTTCGGAGTATCTGGAGTTGCTGGAAAAAGACTGGGAATCAAACGTCCTGGACCGGTGACATGACCCGTAGCCCGCTGACGTCGCGCTCGCTGCTGCCGCTGCTCGCGCCCTTCGCCGGCATCTTCGCCGCCGGGCTGTGCTTGACCGCGCTGCAGAGCCTCGGGCTCTTCCTGCCGACCGCGTCCGGCGGCCCCACCTTGGAGCATTACGGGACGGTCCTGGGCAGCGCGGCCATGCGGCGCTCCCTGGCCTTCACCCTCTACGTGTCCCTGGTCTCGGCCCTGGGCTCCGTCTCCCTGGGCACGACCCTGGGGTACATGGTCTGGAAGCTCCCGGCGCGCCTGCGCCAGGCGGCCGTGGTCTACAAGGTGGGACTGATCCTGCCCCACGTGGCCGCGGCCTTCCTGGTGCTCCTGTGCTTCGGGCAGACGGGCCTGGTGGCCTCCCTCGCGCACACGCTGGGCCTGGCCCCCACCCCGCAGGACTTCCCGCAGCTCCTCTACGCCGGCGACGGGCTGGGCATGATCCTGGCCTACATGTTCAAGGGCACGCCGTTCGCCATGCTCATGGTCCTGGCCGTGCTCTTCGGCTTCGACACCCGCCTGCTGCAGACCGCGGCCATGCTCGGCTCCGGGCCTCTCGAAACCTTCCGCCGCGTGACCCTGCCGCGGCTGCTGCCGGCCATGCACAGCGCCTTCATCATCCTCTTCCTCTACGCCTTCGGGGCCTTCGACATCCCCTTCCTGCTGGGCGAGTCGCGGCCGGGCATGCTGTCCATGCGCGTCTACGACATCTATTTCCAGAAGGACCTGGCCGACCGACCGCAGGCCATGGCCATCCTGGCCCTGATGTTCGCCTTCACGGCCCTCTTCACCATGCTCTACAACGCCCTGGCCCGCCGCGTGGACGACCGGGGGAGGAAGCTGTGACGGGGGGAGGAAGGCATGCCTCCGGCGGGCAGGGGACGCGTCCCCTGCACCCCTTGCGGGTGGGGTGGGACACGGCATGAGAAACGCTGCGACGTTGGTGCTGTTGGGGGTGCTTTTCGTTTTGCCCGTGGGCGTGCTCCTGCTCCAGGCCGGCGCGCCGGGGTGGCGCTATCCGGATGTGATTCCGCCGGAGCTGTCATGGGACGGGTTTGCCCAGGCGCTGCGGAACCCGGGGGCCATGCTGGCGGCCCTCGGATCGTCGGTGGCGTATTCCCTGGCCACCGTGGCCCTGACCGTGGCCATGACCCTGGGGCCGGCGCGGTTCCTGGCCCGGGCCTCCTTCCGCGGCAAGAACCTGCTGGAAGGGCTCCTGCTCACGCCGGCCCTGGTCCCGGCCATGACCTACAGCATGGGCCTGCACTTCGCGTTCATCCGCCTGGGCCTGGCCGACAGCGCGGTCGGCGTGGTCCTGGTGCTGTCCATCGCCTCCTACCCCTACATGCTGCGCTCCCTGACCACGGCCTGCACGCATCTGGGACCGGACTACCGCACCTGCGCCCTGAACCTCGGCGCCTCGCCCTGGCAGGCCTTCCGCCAAGTCGAACTGCCCCTGCTGCTCCCGGCCCTGGCCGCCGGCGGTAGCGTGGTCTTCCTGGTGGCCTTCTCGGAGTACTTCCTGGTCTTCCTCATCGGCGGCGGCACGGTACCGTCCTTCACGGGCTACCTCTTCCCGGTCATCACCTCGTCAAACCGCGGCCTCGGCGCCATGGTCACGCTCATCTTCCTGGCCGTGCCGATTGCGTTTTTCGTGATGCTGGAACTGCTGCTGGGGGGGTATTTCAGAAGGCGGGGCATGAAGTAGAATGGATTTTATGGACTGACACGGACTTTCACGGACCTGCACGGACAATGGGCATCCCCGCGCCCGGTCCGTGTTCGTCCATAACGTCCATATCGTCCATCCTTTCCTCTCCCCCCTCCTCACCCCTCCCGGCTCAAGACGCAAAACCTCTTGTCCTCCGGCGAAAACACCTCGCCCAGCACGTCCTCCACGTGGTCGCGGCGTGTGGCGAAGATGGTGTTGCAGCATGACCTGATCTTGTCCTGGGCGCGGCTGTCCACGGGGAGGTCGGGGAAGGCGGGGAGGTCGTAGGTGTCGAAGTCCAGGGGCGTGAAGGCCATATCCCTGTCCAGGGTCCAGGTCTGGCCGCCTCCGCCCGTGATGGACTCCTTCTGCACCTGCATCTGGTCCATCTTCTTGGCGAAGCCCAGGGATTCGGAGGGGCGGTTGGACTCGTTGACACCCCTTATGCGCGCGTTGATCTCCGCGCAGCGCTTGCGCAGATGGTCGTGGTTGACGGTGATCAGGACGCGGCCGGGCTGCAGGGGGTCGGCGAAGGGGGCGCCGTGCATGTAGGCCTCGATGAACCGGGCCAGGGGCTCGTAGACTTCCCAGACGGTCTTGGCGAAAAGGCCCTTGCGGGTGAAGCTGCGCGGCCTGCGGAACTGCAGACTGCAGACCTGGTGGGCATAGAGGGACGGGTCGCCCAGGGTCACGCCCAGGGCGTCGAACAGCATGCGGGAGGCGGCCTCGGAGCCGAGCAGGCAGTTCAGTCCGGCGAACCATGAACGGATCTCCACGGCGCTGGCCCGGAGCTTGGCCGTCTGCTCCTCGAACCAGGCGATCTCGTCGTCGAGGGCCTTGCGGGCCCCGAAAAAGGTGTCGGCGGCCTCCTTGAGTCCCTCCTCCACCAGGGCGTCGCCCCATTCGTCCAACAGCCCCATGGTCCCTCCCGTCTGCTCATGGTTGTAGGGCGACCCTAACCGCGCGTCCCTCTCCTGACAAGAGCGCCTCCGATCTTTCATTGACAGGCCAAAAGCCTGCCTATAGTACTTTGTGAAATTTTTTACAGGAGGTTTTCGCCTTGAATATTCTCATTTTCGGACCCAATGGCAGCGGCAAGGGCACCCAGGGCTCTCTGGCCAAGAAGAAGTACGACCTCGACCACATCGAATCCGGCGCCATCTTCCGCAAGCACATCGGCGGCGGCACCGAACTCGGCAAGAAGGCCAAGGAGTACATCGACAGGGGCGAACTCGTGCCTGACGACATCACCATCCCCATGGTCCTCGACGTGCTGAAGAACTCCAGCCCCAACGGCTGGCTGCTGGACGGCTTCCCCCGCTCCATCGTCCAGGCCCAGAAGCTGTGGGAAGCCCTGCAGGCCGACGGCGTGAAGCTGAACTTCGTCATTGAGATCCTCCTGCCCCGCGAAGTGGCCAAGAACCGCATCATGGGCCGCCGCCTCTGCAAGAACGACAACAACCACCCCAACAACATCTTCATTGACGCCATCAAGCCCAACGGCGACAAGTGCCGCGTCTGCGGCGGCGAGCTCTCCGCCCGCGCCGACGACCAGGACGAAGGCGCCATCGACAAGCGCCACGACATTTACTACGACTCCAAGACCGGCACCCTGGCCGCTTCCTACTATTACAAGAACCTGGCCAAAGAGGCCGGCTTCAAGTACATCGAACTGGACGGCGAAGGCTCCATCGACGACATCCGCGCCACCCTGATGGCCCAGCTGGATTAATCCGGCCTGAAATAGGACGAACCGGAGGCGGGGGCGACCCCGCCTTTTTTTTACGCACATGACACTTCGCATCGGCAGAATCGACTATCTGAACATCTGGCACGTCTTCCATCTGCTGGAAGGCGTCTGCCCCGAGGGCCCGGAATTCGGCTACGTCCCCGGCCACCCCAGCCGCCTGAACGCGGCCCTGGCCGCAGGCGAGCTGGACATCTCCCCGTCCTCGTCCTTCGAATATCTGCTCCACGCCGAAAAGTACGAACTCCTGCCCGGGGCGTCCATCTGCGCCCACGCCGAAGTTCAGAGCGTGCTCTTCCTCTCTCCCGTTCCCCTGGCGGAACTGCCCGCATGGCTCGAACGCAATCCCGGCCCCGTCTGCCTGACCGGCGCGTCGGCCACGTCCGTGGCGCTCTTGAAGGTTCTCTGGAGCCAGAAGTGGGGACTGCCCGCACCTCAGTGGCAGGAGGTCGAGCCCGGCGCCGGCCTGTCCACCGGACGGCCCTTCCTGGAGATCGGCAACATCGCCCTGCGTCATTTCGTGCACCCGCCCCAAGGCTGGCACATCGTCGATCTGGCCACGGAATGGGCGGCCTGGACAGGGCTGCCCTTCGTCTTCGCCGTATGGATCGTGCGCCGCGGGCTGACCGGGACCGCGCGGGAACAGCTCGGACGGCTGCAGGCGCATATCGCCGCCATCACCGCCGATCTGGAGGGCCATTTCGAGGCCCTTTCCCGCCTGCCCGACCTGCCCGACTGGCTGACCAGCCCCGCCCTGCTCCGCTATTGGCGCGCCATGAACTACGACCTCGGCCCCAGGGAGCAGGCCAGCCTGGCCCTCTTCGGCGAGTGCTGCACGCGGCAGGGGCTTCTGTCCGGCATGCCGGGCCTGCGCTGGTTTTCCTGACGCGCCGTCCCGGCCTCAAGTTTTCCGCCCGTCCGGCCGATTGTTCCAATCAGGCGTCATGTTCCCGAAACCAGGGAGGAGTCATGGACATTCAAGGCATGTCGGGGGGATACGCCCCCGTCTACGACAAGACGACCTTCGGCGCCGCCGTGGTCGGGAAGACACTCGACTACATGCACGGCGGCGGGTCCCCGAAAGCCGCGCCCTTCGACAGGGAGACCTTCGGGGCGGCCGTGGTCAGCACGACCATCGACTACATGAACAGAAACACCAACCGGCATCAGAACCAGAACTCGTACACCTTCCAGACGGATGTGCTCATGCCCGTGTACACGGGCCGGGGCACGCTCCTGGACAGCTCGGTCTGAGGGAACAGGCATGACGCTCATTGCGGGCGACGCTCCGCAAGAAGGCTCCCGGTGGGTTCACCGGGGGCCTTTTTCGTGTCGGGGGGACGGAAAAACACGGATTCAAGTTTTCCGGCGGGCGTCCGATAGAACGTACATGGGCAGGGAAGCCCTTTTCAGGCAACGACAGCGGCCACGGACGGCCAAGGAGGCGGGCATGGGCCTGCGTGTTCTCGAATCCGAATCGCAGCGGCGATGGAGGGACGGACAGCCCTCCTGGGATCTGACCCACCAGCGCAAGAAACACCGGAAGCAGTATTCCGGACAGGACCAGGGCGCCCCGGCAGGGCAGCCCGATGCTGGGCTCTACAATTCCAAGGGGGACCTGATCGCGCCGCTCTCGTCCCTGGACATCGACATCTGAACAGGGAGCCTCAGACCTCGTCCCCAAGCCGCAGCAGTTCCTGCAACTCGTCATGCACGGCGCCGTTCGTGGCCACGATCATGTGGCTGCCCAGGGCGTACTCTCCGTCCAGGGCGCTGACGCGGCCTCCAGCCTCCTCCACCAGAAGCCAACCCGCGGCCGTGTCCCAGGGCTTGAGGCCCGTTTCGTAATAGCCGTCGAGCCTGCCGCAGGCCGTATAGGCCAGGTCCACGGCCGCCGCGCCCATCCTGCGGATGCCCTGGGATGCCAGCAGCACGCGGCGCAGTCGCGCGCAAACCTCGTCGATCTCCGCGTAAAACGAATACGGGAAACCGGTTGCGATCAGGGCCGACTGCATGACCGCCTCGGCGCTGACGCGGATGCGTTCGCCGTTCAGGAACGCGCCCTCTCCCCTGACGGCCCAGAAAAGCTCGTCCATGACGGGCAGGAACACCGCGCCGAGTTCCACCCGCCCCCCGCGCCACAGGGCCACGGAAACGGCGACCATCGGAATCCGGTGCGCGTAGTTCGTGGTTCCGTCGACCGGGTCCACGATCCAGGTCAGATCGCCGGGGACCAGGGTCGTATGCGACTCCTCGGCCAGCACGGACGAGCCCGGCAGCAGTCCGGGCAGGCGTTCGGAAAGCAGGCGCTCCACGGCCAGATCGGTCTGGGTGACCAGATCGATGCGCCCCTTGAAGACAATCTCCCTGGGATCGTTCCACTGCTCGCGCACCACTCTCCCGGCCTCACGTACGCAGTCCAGAAAACCGTCCACCAGCTGTTTATCCATCATATCCCTCCGTTTACGGAATTCTGCTTGCGCTTCGCCTGCAGTCCGGTAAATATGCAACCTGAAAAAGCAACTTGCGTTTCTCCCACCCGGCGTCGCCAGACTCCGGCGCATGCGGCCAGAGGTGCTGCATGCCTGGAAAAAACTCAAGTCCGACTTCGACCCGCCCGAGCACACCGCGCCGGGCCTGCCGAAGCCGCCCGGAAGCCGCGGCGTCCGCCCCGGCCAACCGTCAGCCCCAAGGATCGGATATATGCTTATCGGAATCGATGTCGGCGGAACCCACACGGACGGCGTCTGCATCCGGGACGGCCGGGTGGAAGCCATGGCCAAGGTGCCCACGGATCACGACAACCTGCTCGCGACCATCTCCGAAGTGCTCCGTCTCATCCTCAAGGACTGCAAGGGCGCGGAAATCCGCACCCTCAACCTGAGCACGACCCTGTCCACCAATTCCATAGTCACCGGCCATACCGAAAAGGTCGGCATGTTCGTCATCCCCGGTCCCGGCATCAACCCCCAGGCCTACGCCCTGGGCGCGCAGTACCATGTGCTCTCGGGCTGCGTGGACCATCGCGGAGCCGTCTCGGCCAAGGTCCGCCCCGACCACATCAAGCCCATGACCGCGCGCTGCCGCGAAGAAGGCATCCGCGTCTACGGCGTGGTCGGCAAGTTCTGCACGCGCAACCCCGAGCAGGAGATGGCCATCGCCGAGGCCCTGGCCCCGCAGGCCGACTTCGTGACCCAGGGGCACCGCGTGTCCGAGTCCCTGAACTTCGGCCGTCGCGTCAGCACCGTCTACTACAACTCGGCAGTCTGGCGCACCTTCAACTCCTTCGCCGACGCCCTGGAACAGAGCCTTCTGGACCTGAACATCCAGGCCGACATCAACATCGTCAAGGCCGACGGCGGCACCATGCCGCTCAAGCTCGCCCGTGAGATCCCGGTGCAGTCCATCTTCTCCGGCCCGGCCGCATCGGTCATGGGCATACTCAGCACCGCCCCGCAGACCGAGGACGCCCTCATCCTCGACATCGGCGGCACCACCACGGACATGGCCGTGCTCTTGGACGGCATCCCTCTGCTGGAGCGCGACGGCATTTCCATCGGCGAGCACCCGACCCTGGTCCGGGCCCTGAAGGTCGAGTCCATCGGCATCGGCGGCGACTCGTTCATCAGTTCCCGCGGCGGGCAATTGAGCGTCGGCCCCGACCGCCACGGCCCGTGCATGGCCGCCGGCGGCCCGGCCCCGGCCCTCATGGACGCCATGAACGTCCTGGGCCACGCCGCCTTCGGGGACCGCGAACGCTCGGCCAAGGGCATCAAGGAAGTTGCCATGGCCCAGGGCCTCTCGGCCCGCGAATGCGCAGAGCAGGCCGTGCACATGGCCATGTCCATCCTCAAGCGCAAGGTCGACGCCTTCCTGAACGCCATCAACTCCCGTCCCGTCTACACCATCCAGGAAATCCTCGAGGACCGCACGGTCAAGCCGAAGCGCATCATGGTCATCGGCGGCCCGGCCGAGGCCATGGTCCCCCTGCTGGAGGAGACCTTCGG
The DNA here is from genome assembly GCF_000428825.1 of Desulfomicrobium escambiense DSM 10707. Classification (NCBI taxonomy): domain Bacteria; kingdom Pseudomonadati; phylum Thermodesulfobacteriota; class Desulfovibrionia; order Desulfovibrionales; family Desulfomicrobiaceae; genus Desulfomicrobium; species Desulfomicrobium escambiense. Next base: position 154,385 of record NZ_AUAR01000008.1, read on the forward strand.
CCTGCCCGTCATCGCCCCCCGTCATGCCCAGGTGGCCAACGCCATCGGCGCCTGCCTGACCCGTCCGACCCAGTCCCTGGTCCTGACCGTGGACACCTCGCGCGGCAGCTTCACGGTGCCGGGCCTGGGCATCCACAAGCCCATCAAACGCACATACACCCTGGACGAGGCCGTGCACGACGCCACCACCATGCTGCGCGCGGAACTCGATCGACAGGGCATCCCGGCCGAGGAGGGCGACATCCAGGTCATCCAGGCCGACGCCTTCAACATGGTCGAAGGCCACTACACCATCGGCCGCAACATCCGCGTCCGCTGCCAGATGCGGCCCGGCGTCATCACCACCCTGGAGCCTTGAACGGAGAAACCATGCTCACCGCACGAAACAGCCTCGGCATCATATTCTTCCCGGCCTTCGACTGGGCCATCTCGCCGACCCACCCCGAACGCGAGGAGCGCCTCCTCTACACCCAGGACCAGTTCCGGGAGGAAGGCATCTTCGACATCGAGGGCATCCGCGAATACCGTCCTCTGGTGGCCACGCAAAAGGACATCCTGCGCCCCCACTTCTGCTTCCCCAACGTGCAGGCCGTGTGCACCGACTCCCATCTCATCTCCGCCGGCGGCGTCATCCGCGCCGCCCAGCTTGTCATGGAGAAGGAGAGGCAGCGCGCCTTCGCCGTGGTGCGCCCCCCCGGACACCACGCCATGCGCACGGTCCACGGCAGCCGCGGCTTTTGCAACATCAACATCGAAGCCGTGATGATCGAGTGGATCCGCGAGCACTACGGCAACCTGCGCGTGGCCGTTGTGGACACGGACTGCCATCACGGCGACGGGACCCAGGACATCTACTGGCACGACCCCGACGTGCTCTTCATCTCCCTGCACCAGGACGGGCGCACCCTCTACCCGGGCACGGGCTTCCCGTCGGAGTGCGGTGGCCCCAAGGCCATGGGGCGGACCATCAACGTGCCCATGCCGCCGCGCACCTCCGACGAAGGCTACCTGATGACCGTGGCGCGCATCGTCATGCCCATCCTGGAGCACTTCAAGCCCGACCTGATCATCAACTCCGCGGGCCAGGACAACCACTTCTCGGACCCCATCACGAACATGAACTTCACGGCCCAGGGCTACGCGCGGCTGACCGAAATGCTCAAGCCCGACATCGCCGTGCTCGAAGGCGGCTACGCCATCAAGGGGGCGCTGCCCTACGTCAACCTGGGCATCAGCCTGGCCCTGGCCGGCGTGGACTTCTCGGCCGTGCAGGAGCCGGAACTGGACCGCGAGAAGATTCGCGAGCAGAAGTCGACCATGGACTACCTCTCGGCCCTGTGCGACCAGCTGCCCGAGGTCTACTTCAACCCCAGACCGACGGACGCCGTGCGCGAGGGCGGGTATTTCGTGCGCCGCCGCTCCATCTACTACGACACCGACGACATCACCGAGAACCAGGTCGAGCGCCTCAAGGACTGCCCCCACTGCCCGGGCCTGCTGATCGTCGAGAGCGAGACGGCCGACACGCCACGCTGCCTCGGGCTGCACGTTCCCGTCCAGGGCTGCGACATGTGCAGCCAGGAGGCCGAGGAGCGCTTCGCCAAGGCCCGCCAGGCAGGGTTCGCCTACGCCCAGCTCTCGGACCGGGTGACCAAGCGCTACGAGTACGCCAAATAGCCATTGCGGGGCATGGGGTTTCGCACCCCATGCCCCTTCCTGCATCCCCCTGATTTACCGACACTTTCTCCTCCGTCACCAGCTTGTCACATTTTTTCACAAAATGTGACTTTTGTATGACGAGAAGCATTGCGCCAATCCGAGCGCGGCATTAAAGTCTTCGCGTTCGCGGCTGGCCCCGCCCGCCGGAACCGCCCGGAGCGCTCCATTCTCCGGGTCTCCCGAGGCTGCAATCACAACGCCGGAGTCCCTGTCCATGGCATTTTCCATTTTCCCCAGGAACATACACTTTTTCGAACTCCTCAACAGGCAGAACCGGATTCTGAACGAATCCGCCGGGCAGCTGGCCAGGATCGTCGAGGACCTCAACTGCGTGGATGCGGCCTGCAAGACCGTGACCCTCATCGAGGCGGACGCCGACGCACTCTGCCGCGAAATCGCAAAGCAGCTTTCCCAGACCTTCATCACCCCCATCGACCGCGAAGACATCTACCGCCTGAACATGACCCAGGAGGATTCGATCAACCGCATCACGGCCATCGCCTCGCGAATGCGCCTGTGCGCTTTCGACTACATCCGCTTCCCCGCCCGCAAGATGGCGCGAAACATCCTGGGCATGACCGCCCTGACCGGGGAAATGATCTGCTGCCTGGAAGGCAAGCGCGACGTGTCCGACACCATACGCAAGATCAAGGAGCTCAAGACCGAGTGCGAGATGCTCTTCTCCACTGGGCTGGCCGAGCTGCATGACGTAGAGACGGGCGACACGAAGGAGGTCATCGACATCATGCGCTGGACCCAGGTCTACGACCGCTTCGAGATGGCCATCGAGCGCATCGACGACCTGGCCGACGCCATCGAGGAAGTGGTGCTGAAAAATGCCTGAGCTGCCGATCCTGCTCGTCGTCATCGTCCTCGTGGCCCTGGTCTTCGACTTCACCAACGGGGCCCACGACTGCGCCAACGCCATCGCCACGGTGGTCTCGACCAAGGTCATGTCGCCCCGCTCGGCGGTCATGATGGCGGCCAGCCTGAACCTCTTCGGCGCCCTCCTGGGCGAGGAGGTGGCCCACACCCTGGGCTCCGGCATCGTCAACACGGACATGGTCATGGGCAGCCAGATCCTGGTCCTGGCAGCCCTCATCGGGGCCATCGTCTGGAACATCATCACCTGGTACTTCGGCATCCCGTCGTCGTCCTCCCACGCCCTCATCGGCGGGCTCATGGGCGCGGCCATCTGCCACGCCGGGTTCTCCTCCCTGAACGGCCTGTCCATTTTCAAGAAGGTCCTGCTGCCGCTGGTACTGTCGCCCCTGGCCGGCTTCGGGGTGAGCTACGCGGTCATGACGCTCATAATGCTCATCTTCTGGCGGGCCAACAGGCACAGCGTGTCGCGCTGGTTCGAAAAGCTGCAGATCCTCTCGTCGGCCTTCATGGCCACCAGTCACGGGCTCAACGACGCCCAGAAGACCATGGGCGTCATCACCCTGGCCCTCTTCCTCTTCCACAAGATCGACACCATCCACGTGCCCCTGTGGGTGAAGCTGGCCTGCGCCATGGCCATGGCCACGGGCACGGCCCTGGGCGGCTGGAAGATCGTCAAGACCATGGGGCACCGCATCTTCAAGCTGGAGCCGGTCCACGGCTTCGCGGCCGAGACGTCGGCGGCCATGGTCATCACCGGCGCGTCCCTGGTCGGCGCGCCCATCTCCACCACCCACACCATCAGCGCCTGCGTCTTCGGCGTGGGGGCCACCAAGCGCCTCTCGGCCGTTCGCTGGGGCATCGCCGGCAACCTCGTCGTGGCCTGGATCCTGACCATCCCGGCCTCGGCCCTCATCGCCGGGGCGACCTTCTACCTGTTCACGCTGATGGGTATCGCCGACTAGTTCGAAACTTTACAACGGCGGCCATACTCCGTACACGTCTTCGCACACAAGCTGGGGGAGCCTTCGGGCTGAGAGGGGATACGATCCCGACCCTTTGAACCTGACGCAGTTCATGCTGCCGGAGGGAAGCTGGTTCAGGAATCGTCCACCCATCGAACCGCGCCTCCCCGGCGCGGTTTTTCTTTCGCCTCCCCCGCTTGCGACACAGAACGCGGAGGCAGACATGCACATCACCCTCAACGGCGAAAGCCGCCACATCGCGCCGGGCCAGACTCTGCGCGACCTGATCCTGTCCATGAACCTCGACCCGGCCGTGGTCGTGGCGGAGCTCAACCGCGACATCGTACCTGGGGCGCAGTTCGCCGCAGCCGTCCTGCGCGACGGCGACCGCCTCGAACTGCTGAGCTTCGTCGGCGGCGGCTGAGCGCGAGCCGTCAACCTTCCCCCACCACTAACAGCGAGAACCGTCATGGAACATACCGATATTTTCGAACTGGGCGGCAAGCGCCTGACCAGCCGCCTCTTCACGGGCACGGGCAAGTACGGCGACGACTGCCTCATCCCGGCTGTGTGCGAGGCCTCGGGCTCCCAGGTCATCACCGTGGCCCTGCGCCGCGTGGAACTGGACGGCCGCGCGGACAACGTCATGCGCCACATCCCCGGCCACATGACCCTGCTCCCCAACACCTCGGGGGCGCGCACCGCCGACGAGGCCGTGCGCATCGCCCGCCTGGCCCGGGCCATGGGCTGCGGGGACTGGATCAAGATCGAGGTCATCTCCGACAACCGCCACCTCCTGCCCGACGGCTACGAGACGGCCAGAGCCACGGAAACTCTGGCCAAGGAGGGCTTCGTCGTCCTGCCGTACATGAACCCGGACCTCTACGTGGCCCGCTCCCTGGCCGACGCAGGGGCCGCAGCCATCATGCCCCTGGGCGCGCCCATCGGCACCAACCGCGGCCTGCGGACCGAGGAGATGATCCGCATCCTCATCGAGGAGATGGACCTGCCCATCATCGTCGACGCCGGCATCGGCACGCCCAGCCAGGCCTGCCAGGCCATGGAGATGGGCGCGGCGGCCTGCCTGGTCAACACGGCCATCGCCACGGCCTCGGACCCGGTGCTCATGGGCCGGGCCTTCGGCCGCGCCGTGGCCGCCGGCCGCGAGGCCTTCCTGGCCGGACCCGGGGCCGTTTCCTCACTGGCCCGGGCCTCGTCCCCGCTGACGGGCTTCCTGGGCGAAACGGGGGGCGCGGCATGAGCTTCCTGCCCGAGGCCCTGCGCCTGCACCGCGAACCGCTGGAGGAGCGGATGGCCGCCGCGACCGGCCACGACGCCCTGCGCGCCCTGGAGCGGGAGCGCGTCGGCGAGGACGGTTTCCTGGCCCTGCTCTCCCCGGCCGCGGGCCAACATCTGGAGGCCATGGCCGGGCGCGCCCGCGACCTGACCCTGCGCCGCTTCGGCCGCACCGTCAGCCTCTTCACGCCCCTCTACGTCTCCAACCACTGCGCCAACCACTGCCGCTACTGCGGCTTCGCGGCCCCAAACTCCATCCCCCGCTCCCGACTGACCATGGACGAGGTGCGAGCCGAGGGCGAGGCCATCGCCGCCACGGGCCTGCGGCAGCTGCTGCTCCTGACGGGCGAGTCGCCGGCCAGGGCCGGGGTGGAGTATCTGGAGGACTGCGTGCGCGTCCTGCGCCCCCTGTTCCCGTCCATCGCCGTGGAGGTCTTCCCCATGGCCACGGACGACTACAGGCGCCTGGCCGCGGCGGGCGTGGACGGGCTGACCGTTTTCCAGGAGACCTACGACCCTGACCTCTACGCCGACCTGCACCCGGCCGGCCCCAAGCGCGACTACACCTGGCGCCTGGACACCCCCATGCGCGGGGCCGAGGCGGGCCTGCGCGTGGTCAACATCGGAGCCCTGCTCGGACTGACCGGCTGGCGGCGGGAGATTTTCGTCACGGGCCTGCACGCTGCCTGGCTCATGAAACGCTACCCCGGCGTCGACGTGGCCGTGTCCCTGCCGCGCATGAGGCCCCACGCCGGGGCGTTCCAACCGGCCAGCCCCGTGTCCGACCGCGAGCTGGTCCAGGCCATGACGGCCCTGCGCATCTTCCTGCCGCGCCTGTCCATCACCATCTCCACCCGCGAGACGCCGTCCTTCCGCGACAACATCCTGCCCCTGGGCGTGACGCGCATGTCGGCGGGCGTCAGCACGGCCGTGGGCGGACACGCCAAGGCGGGCGAAACCGGCCAGTTCGAGATTTCGGACCCGCGCAGCGTGGCCGAGGTCTGCGCCATGCTGAAGAGCCGCGGCTACCAGCCGGTCTTCAAGGACTGGGAACCCCTGGAGGCGAGCGCGTGAACGCCTTCGAGCGCGGCCTGGCCCGGTATCTGGGCGAAGGCGTCCTGGCCTTTCTGCGGACCGTCAGGATCGGGGTCATCGGGGCCGGAGGGCTGGGTTCCAACTGCGCCATGCATCTGGTCCGCTCCGGCTTCGCCGACCTGGTCCTGGCCGACCCGGACACGGTGGAGCCGTCCAACCTCAACCGCCAGCAATTCACCCTGGCCCAGGTCGGGCGGCCCAAGGTCTTGGCCCTGCGCGACAACCTGCTGGCCGTGAACCCGGACGCTGCGATAGAGGCCCACATCCGTGCCGTGGACGCCGATGGCATGGCGGAGCTTTTCGGTGCCTGCCGGGCCGTGGTCGAAGCCGTGGACGACGCCCGGACCAAGAAGCTCGTCGTCGAGACGCTCGTGCCCGCGGGACGGCTGGTGGTCGGCGCGTCGGGCCTGGGCGGGGCAGGCGTCGCGGAGCGCATTCGCGTGTCGCGGCCGCTGCCGAACCTCGTCCTAGTCGGCGACCTGACCACGCCCTGCGACGCGGCCACCCCCCCCCTCTCCCCCGGCGTGGGCATGGCCGCGGCCATGCAGGCCGACGCCGTCCTCCACCATTTTCTGACCGTATATAATGAGAAGAAACCATGAATGGACGCCTGCTCGTCACGCAACTCATCCGCCAAGGCGGCATCTACGGGCTGACTGCCGAGAAATTCTCCCTCGGGCGCAGCAACACGGACGTGGTCCGGGCCATGCTCGACGCGGGCGTGCGCATCATCCAGTACCGCGAAAAGACGAAGAAGATGGGCGCCAAATACGTGGAATGCCTGGCCCTGCGCGCCATGACGCGCCAGGCCGGCGCGGCCTTCATCGTCAACGACGACATCGACCTGGCCCTGCTGGTCGACGCCGACGGCGTGCACGTCGGCCAGGAGGACCTGCCCGTGGCGGCCGTGCGCTCCCTGGTGGGCGAAGGGCGCGCCATCGGCCTCTCGACCCACTCGCCGGAGCAGGCCCGGGCGGCCGTGGCCGCAGGCGCGGACTACATCGGCGTGGGGCCGATCTACGCCACGCAGACCAAGGACGACGTCTGCGCGCCCGTGGGCCTGTCCTACCTGGACTTCGTGGTCCGGGAAATCGACCTGCCCTTCGTGGCCATCGGCGGCATCAAGGAGCGCAACCTGGCCGAGGTGGCCGGTCGCGGGGCGCGCTGTCCGGCTCTGGTGACCGAAATCGTCGGGGTTCCGGACATGCGGACGAAGGTCGCAGCGTTGCAGCGCATACTCGGCGCAGCCCGGAAATAAGGCATCCCTTGTCAGACTGCATTCCTCCTTGATCTGACATGCGTATTGGGCGTACCTAATTCCATCGTCTCACTTTCCCTTATCAATAATACGCATACGCGAGGAACACGCATGGATACCGGAGCCGTTTCCACACACCGCTGGCGTTTTTTCCGTCTGGGAGGTTTCGACCAGGTCCGCCTCGATTCCGCCGAGGATCTTCTCCATTTGAGCGAACTCGACCAGAAGCTCTGGGCGGCCCTGAGCTGCCCGGTCACGGGGCTGGAGTTCGACCGCCGCACCCTGGCCCTGCTCGACACCGACGGCGACGGCCGCGTGCGCGTCCCGGAGATCCTGGCCGCCGTGCGCTGGGTCTGCACCGTGCTGCGCGACCTCAAGCCCGTCATGGAAGGCCGGGAGGCCCTGCCCCTGGCGGCCATCAACGAGGCCGACCCCGAAGGACGCCGCCTGCTGGCCGCCGCCAGGCAGATCCTCAACTTCCTGAACAAGCCGGGGGTGGAGGAGATTTCCGTCGAGGACGTGGCCGGCACCGAAACGCTGCTCCACGACTCGCCCTTCAACGGCGACGGCGTGATCACCCCGGCCTCGGCCCGCGACGAGGACACGCACGCGCTCATCGAGGAGATCATGTCCTGCGTCGGCAGCGTCCCGGACCGGGGCGGCGCGGACGGGATCGGGGCCGAGCAGATCGAAGCGTTCTTTCAGGCCGCGGCCCTGCATGCCGCCTGGTGGGAGGAAGGCCAGGCCCCAGCGGTCATGCCCTTGGGCGACGGCACGGCGGATGCGGCGGAATGCGTGCGCACGCTGAGGACCAAGATCGACGACTATTTCACGCGCTGCGCTCTGGCGGCCTACGACCCCAAGGCCGGCGAGGCCCTGAGCCCGGCCCTGGCCACCTACGAAGGTCTTTCGCTGCGGGACCTGGCCGCCGACCCCGAACTCGAACGGCTGCCCCTGGCCCGCATCGAAGCCGGACGGCCGCTGCCGCTGGGCAGCGGGGTCAACCCGGCCTGGGCTTCCGCCCTGACGACATTCCGGACCCAGGTCGTCGCGCCTCTTCTCGGGGAAGCCGACAGCCTCGATGCCGAAGGGTGGGAGCGTCTCAAGTCCCTCATGGCCCCCTACGAGGCGTGGCAGGCGGCCAAGGCCGGCATCGAGGTCGAAGCCCTGGGGCCCGAACGGGTCCGGGCGCTCCTGGCCGGCGACGCCCGGGACCGGCTGAGCAAGGTCCTGGAGGAGGACCTGAGCCTGGCCGAGCAGGTCGAGAGCTTCGAGGGCGTCATCCGACTCGTGCACTGCACCCGCGACCTCCTGGTCCTGCTGAACAACTTCGTGTCCTTCCGCGACTTCTACGTCCAGGACCGCAAGGCCGTCTTCCAGGCCGGCACCCTGTACCTGGACGGACGGGCCTGCGAGTTGTGCATCCGCGTCGCGTCCCCCGACGCCCACGCGACCCTGGCCGCCCTGAGCCAGACCTACCTGGCCTACTGCCGCTGCACCCGGCGGGGCAGCACCGAACAGATGTTCATCGCCGCGGCCTTCACGGGGGGCGACGCGGACAACCTCATGGTCGGCCGCAACGGCATCTTCTACGACCGCGAGGGCCAGGATTGGGACGCGGCCATCGTCAAGATCGTCGAGCACCCCATTAGCGTGCGCCAGGCTTTCTGGCTGCCCTACAAACGAATGGGACGGATGGTCGGGGAGCAGATCGCCAAGTTCGCCGCGGCCAAGGACAGCGCGGTGAGCACGACCGCCGGAGCCAAGCTGGCCGACGTGGGCGCCAAGCCCGACGCGGCGGTCAAGCCCCCCTTCGACGTGGGCAAGTTCGCCGGCATCTTCGCCGCTATCGGCCTGGCCCTGGGCGCCATCGGCACGGCCATCGCAACCGTGCTGGGCGGCTTCCTGTCCCTGGCCGTCTGGCAGATGCCCCTGGTGGTGGGCGGAGTGCTACTCATGATCTCCGGTCCCTCCATGCTCATCGCCTACCTGAAACTGCGGCAGCGCAACCTCGGCCCGATCCTCGACGCGTGCGGCTGGGCCGTGAACACCCGGGCCAGCATCAACATCCCCTTTGGCGCGACCCTGACCAAGGTGGCGGAACTGCCCAAGGGCGCCCAGCGCTCCCTGCGCGACCCCTTTGCCGAGAAAAAGACCCCGTGGAAACGCTGGGCCGTCATCCTGGCCCTCTTCGTCGCCCTTGGCATGGCCTGGGACAAGGGGTACATCGGGCAACTGGCGGACGCGCTGAAGCCGCTTTTCGGTAGCAGGCAGACCAACGCCACGGAGCAGGCCGCGCCCGCGTCCAACGTCACCGGCCAGGCCCCGGCGGCGAAGGCGCCCAACGCCACGGCGGGTCCGGCCGCACCCGCCCAACCATCAAAATGATCGGCGCCGGCCCAAAGGCCGGCGCTCTTTCCTGAGGATCGCCGATGTTCAGACTCGTCACGACGGCGGACGAACTCGTCAAGGTGGCCATGATCCGGGCCATCGTGTTCATGGAGGAGCAGGGAATTTCCTGCGCCGAGGAGATGGACGGGCACGACCACGCAGCCCTGCACGTCCTGGGCGTGATCGACGGGGAGCCCGTGGCCTGCGGCCGCATCCGCTTCCTGGCCGGCGAGGCCAAGCTGCAGCGTCTGGCCGTGCGCCGGGCCTGGCGCGGCCGGGGCGTCGGCGGGAAGCTCCTGGCCTTCATGCTCGACCAGTGTCGGGAGCACGGCTTCCACCGCTTCGTCCTGAACGCCCAGACCAGGGCCCTCGGATTCTACGCCCGGCACGGCTTCTGCGTCTGCGGGGAAGAATTCATGGAAGCCGGCATCCCCCACGTCCTGATGCGCTGCGTCGAAGAGCCCCCGCCCGAAGGAGCAGTCCCCCTCTGAGCCGCACCCGCGGCGCACGACTCCGGACGGCCCCGCCTCAGGTCTGGGGCCTCTCCCATCCGCACTCCCAAGGACCTCGCTGCATGAAGCAACTCTCGCCCCTGGCCCTGCAGGCCCTGGTCTTCGCCCTGGTCTCGGCCAGCTTCACCACCATCTATCTGGTCCAGCCCGTGCTGCCCGTGCTGCAGGCTGAGTTCGGCGTCTCCATCTCCAGAGCCGCCCAGACCGTGTCCATGGTCATCCTCGGGGTGGCCCTCTCGACCCTCGTCTTCGGGCGGCTGGCGGACATGTACCCCGTCAAGCCCTTCATCGCCGTCGGGGGGACCGTGGTTGCCGCGGCGGGAATGGCCTGCGCCCTGACCGGGAGCCTCGACGCCATCATCGCCCTGCGCCTGGTGCAGGGGCTGGGCATCCCGGCCCTGACCACCTGCCTGGCGGCCTACCTGGCCCGCAACCTGCCCGTGGAGCGCCTGAACGTGGTCATGGGCTCCTACGTCTCGGCCACGGTCGTTGGCGGGCTGGGTGGGCGGCTCCTGGGCGGATGGATCCATCCGCCCCTGCACTGGCGCTACGCCTTCGTCACGGCCTCGGTCCTGGTCCTGGTCACGGCCGCGGCCGCCGTTGTTCTCCTACCCGCCGAGGAGCGGCCGGCCGGAAAAACCGACACGGGCCCGGGCTACCTTGAACTCATGCGCCGTCCCGACCTGCTGCAAAACTTCGCCGTGGGCTTCGGCTCCCTCTTCGTCTTCGGCGCGACCTTCAACTACCTGCCCTTCTACCTGAGCGCCCCGCCCTTCTCGGCGGACACAAACCGCATCACGCTCCTCTACCTGACCTACATCGTCGGCGTGATCATCGCCCCCCTCTCGGGCAGGTTCAGCAACCGCTTCGGCAACGGCCTGACCATGATCCTGGGCTCCCTGACCTTCGCCGCGGCGCTGCTCCTGAGCCACGTCCCGCATCTGGGCGTGGTCTGCCTGAGCCTGGGCCTGGCCTGCGCCGGGTTCTTCGCCATCCACGCAGCCGCCGTGGGCAGCATGAACCGCAGGCTCTCCTCCAGCCGGGGCAGGGCCAATTCGCTCTATATCCTGTGGTATTATCTGGGCGGGTCGGCGGGAATCACGGTCATGGGGTACGGCTTCAAGCACTTCGGCTGGACCGGGGTGACGGGGTCGGGGCTTGCCATGCTCGCGCTGCTTCTGGCCGCAGGCGTGCGCGAGCTGCGCGGCGGCCGGTAATCAGCTCAGGCTAACCGCGGAAAGGTATCTTCTGAACTTGAGGGCCTCTTCATGGCCCGGATTGATGCCTAGGCACGTCTCAAGCGTCCTGTCGGCGTCGCCGATGCGTCCGTCCTCAAAAAACGCCCGGGCCAGGTTGAAGTAGAGGTTCTCGTCCGTCGTGCACAGTTCGATGGCGCGGGCGTAGTATCTGCGCGCCTGTTCGAGCATCTTCTGCTTGCGCAGCTCGATGCCGAACTGGTTGAAAAGATGCTTGTGTTCGGGCGCCGCGAACCCGTCCAGGCCGATGAGCTCCTCGAAGAGCACCTTGGCCTTTTCGTGCTGATCGTACTGCAGGTAGGTCAGGCCCAGGCCGAACATGGCCCGCACGTTCTTCTCGTCCAGCCCCAGGGCGTTGGTGTACTCCATGGCCGCCGAATACGGCTCGCCCTTGGCGCGGTGCCGGTCGCCCTTGGCCACGTGCTTGGCGATCCGCTTCATGACCGGCTTGACCTTCTTCAGGAACATGTCCACTTCCGGCTGATACTGCGTGATCAGCTCGGCCAGGGTGACCTCCACGGCCGGTCCCGAGGGGGCCCAGTTGGCGTTCAGCGACTGCACAGCCAAGAGGTCGTCATCGATCTGCTTAGCGTAGTAGTAGAGGGTGCTGTCCTCCCTCTTGGCCGTGGTGCCAGTGCCGATGATGACCGAGGACCGTTTGGAGCAGACGCATTCCAGCCCCAGGTCCGTGGCCATGCAGTATTTGGACACTTCCGCGATGGAGCATCCGTCCTCAGAGATCATTCCCGAATCCATGTCGATTTTCGTCACGCTCAAAACCAGCGCACCATCTGCTCTAGGGGCCGGCGCTTCTTGCGCCTGGCGGGTTTGACCCGGTAGCCGAAGGCCAGCATGTATGCCACCCCGTATTCGTCCAGATCCACGCCGAAATCCTCGGCCAGCACCTCGTCCACCTTGTCCTGGGCGTACCCTTCGATGGGGCAGGAGTCGATGCCGATGAGGGCCGCGGCGGTCATCATGTTGGCCTGGGCGATGTAGCACTGCTTGCAGGCCCAGTCGAACATGGCCCGATCGCTATCCAGAAGGCGGAAGTCCGACTGCTGAAAGGTGGCGTAGTACTCCGTACGGGCCGTGATGCGTTCCTCGGGCAGTTCCTGGATGGTGCGCATGAACTCGGCGATGCCGACGCTGTCGAACTTGAGCAGCGGGGTCTTCATGGCCAGGCAGACCAGAAAATGGCTGGCCGTGGGAATCTGGGTCTTTCCGCCCCAGGTGTGGGGCAGGAGCTTGCGGCGGAAGTCCATGTCCTGGACCACCAGGAAGAGCCAGGGTTCGAAGCCGAAGGAACTCGGCGAGAGCCGCGCCGTCTCCAGGATGAAGAGAAAGTCCTCCTCGGAAATCTTGGCTTCGGGATCGAACTCCTTGCAGGCATGGCGGAACATGAAGGCATCGAGAATGATCTGCTTATCCATAAAGTAGTCTCCGGGGAAAGGGTCGTACGAAGGACCGGGTCATGTCCGGCCATCTCTGCAGTACGCATGGTCGCCCATGAGTTCAAGGCCGGAGGGCCCCTCAAGTCTGAATGCCTTCTTCCACGACGCCAACCAAGATAACAAAAAATACGAAATGAGCCGAGAAGTGTTATAAATTTAAATTTCGTACTACCGATGCCACGAAATCGGCCCCGCCTATATGTACGCAATATCTATATACAGATGGCCGATAGTATTCTGTTTTTCTCCTTATCCCCATTGACCTGCATCATTTCCCTATGCTATGGGAAAGAAAGGCCAAACTTCTACGCTACAGAACTGTTGCGGTTACGACTGTGCGCCTTCTCGGCGCCTGTCTTTTTATTCATACACTGATGGAGGTGTGTTATGAAGTTTGCGGTAGGTTTAGGCAAACCCGGGGCCGAGGAACGGCTGGAAAAAAGTGGGATCTCACGCCGAGATTTCATGAAGTTCTGTTCCACCATCGCCGCGGTCATGGGTATGGAGGCGTCATTTGCCAACAAAATCGCCCTGGCGATGACCTCTCCCAAGCGTCCTTCCGTGGTCTGGCTGCATAACGCAGAATGCACAGGCTGCTCCGAATCCATTCTGCGCGCGGTTCGTCCCTTTATCGACGACCTGATCCTGGACACAATCAGCCTTGACTACCACGAGACCATCATGGCCGCCGCTGGTCACAAGGCAGAAGAAGCCCTCCATCAGGCCATCAGTTCGCCCAACGGCTTCCTCTGCGTTGTCGAAGGCGGCATCCCGACCAAGGACAACGGCATCTACGGCAAGGTCGCCGGACGGACCATGCTGGAGATCTGCTCCGAAGTTGTGCCCAAAGCCATCGCGACCATCTCCTACGGCACCTGCGCCACCTACGGCGGCGTACAGGCAGCCAAGCCCAACCCGACAGGCGCCTTGGGCGTCAACGACGCCCTGAAGCACCTGGGCGTCAACGCCGTGAACATCCCCGGCTGTCCGCCCAACCCCTACAATCTGGTCGGCACCATCGTTCACCTGCTGACCCACAACCTGGCCATCCCCGAGATGGACGACATCAACCGTCCAATCATGTTCTACGGCGAGACCGTGCACGAACAGTGCGAACGCCTGCCCCATTACGAGGCCGGCGAGTTCGCCCCCTCCTTTGATTCAGAAGAAGCCCGCAAGGGATGGTGCCTGGCGAAGCTCGGCTGCAAAGGCCCCACCACCTACAACAACTGCCCCAAGGTCCTGTTCAACCAGACGAACTGGCCGGTCAAGGCCGGACACCCGTGTATCGGTTGCAGTGAACCCGATTTCTGGGATTCTTCTTCGCCCTTCTACGAAGAAGCGTAATCGGCTGTTGCGTCAGGCACAAACATCACTGAATTCAGAGGAGAGAACATATGTCCGGTTGCAAACCCAACCAAGCTCCGGGTGTCGTCGCCACCCCAATGGATAAGAACTTCAAGGGGCCCATCATCGTTGACCCCGTGACCCGCATCGAAGGTCATCTCAAGATCGAAGTCGAAGTGGACAAGGGCAAGGTCACCAACGTCTGGTCGAGCTCGCAGCTGTTCCGCGGCCTGGAACTGATCCTCAAGGGCCGCGACCCGCGCGACGCCCAGCACTTCACCCAGCGCTCCTGCGGCGTGTGCACCTACACCCACGCCCTGGCCTCGACCCGCTGCGTGGACAACGCCGTCGGCGTGGACAAAAACCTGCCCGACAACGCGCGCCTCATCCGCAACCTCGTCCTGGCCGCGCAGTTCCTGCATGACCACATCGTGCACTTCTATCATCTGCACGCCCTGGACTGGGTCGACGTGACCGCAGCCCTGACCGCGGACCCGAAGAAGGCCGCATCCATCGCCAACTCCATCTCCACCCGCCAGACCAAGGCCGAAGACCTCAAGGCCGTGCAGGACAAGGTCAAGAGCCTGGTTGACTCCGGCCAGCTCGGCATCTTCACCAACGCCTACTTCCTCGGCGGCCACGACGCCTACTACCTGCCGCCCGAAGTCAACCTCATCGCCACCGCGCACTACCTGGAAGCCCTGCACCTGCAGGTCAAGGCAGCCCGCGCCATGGCCGTGTTTGGCGCCAAGAACCCGCACACCCAGTTCACCGTGGTCGGCGGCGTGACCTGCTACGAGAGCCTGACCAACGAGCGCATGGCCGAGTTCGTGGGCCTCTTCCAGGAAACCAAGAAGTTCATCGACGAATGCTACATCCCGGACCTCCTGGCCGTGGCTTCCTACTACAAGGACTGGGCCGCCATCGGCGGAACCACCCACTTCATGAGCTTCGGCGAGTTCCCGGCCGTGGAAAACGACCTGAACAGCCGCTGGCTGCCCCCGGGCGTCATCCTCAACCGCAACATCGGCAAGGTCGATGCTTTCAACCCCAAACTGATCGAAGAGCACGTCCGCCACAGCTGGTATCAGGGCGACAAGGCCCACCACCCCTTCCAAGGCGTGACCGAGCCCAAGTACACCTCCTATGAGGACCGGGACCGCTACTCCTGGATGAAGGCCCCGCGCTACGACAAGCTGTCCGTGGAAACCGGCCCCCTGGCCACCGTCCTGGTCGCCTACGGCAAGGGCCACCCCGAAGTGAAGAAGACCGTGGACTACGTCCTCAACCATCTGGGCGTCGGCCCGGCGGCCCTCTTCTCCACCCTGGGCCGCACGGCAGCCCGCGGCATCGAGACCAAGGTCATCGCCGACAAGCTCATGGACTGGGTCAACGAGCTGGCCGAGAACGTGAAAAAGGGCGACACCAAGATCTACCAGGACTGGAAGATGCCCGACGAAGCCGAGGGCGTCGGATTCGTCAACGCCCCCCGCGGTGCCCTGAGCCACTGGATCAAGATCAAGGGCGGCAAGATCGAGAACTTCCAGCTGGTCGTCCCGTCCACCTGGAACCTCGGCCCGCGCTGCTCCGAGGGTAAACTCTCGGCCGTGGAAGAGGCCCTCATGGGCACCCCCATCGCCGACGCGGAACGCCCGGTGGAAATCCTCAGAACCGTGCACTCCTACGACCCCTGCATCGCCTGCGGCGTGCATGTCATCGACGCCAAGACCAACCAGGTCCGCAAGTTCAAGATCCTGTAATCATGTACACAAAGGGGGCCCCGCTTTCCGGGGCCCCTTTCTTTCCTTGAACCGGAACCCGTTTTTGCGTAGCACAAGCGGCGAAGCGGACATCGTCACCCATTTTCCAACACGGAACAGTTCATGGCAGACAAGCGCATTCTCGTTCTCGGCGTGGGCAACATCCTGTTCACCGACGAAGGCATCGGCGTGCGCTGCATCGAACGGATGCAGCAGGATTTCACCTTTTCTGACAACGTCAGCCTCCTGGACGGCGGCACCCTGGGCACGAAGCTCATGGGATCCATCCTCGAGTCGGATTACCTCATCGTCTGCGACGCGGTCCTGTGCGGCGACGAACCCGGCTCCGTATACCGCCTCATGGGCGAGGATTTGCGCAAGAGCCTCGCCTTCCGCGACTCCATGCACCAGACGGACCTGGTGGACACCCTGGGCATGTGCGAACTGGTCGGCAACCGGCCCGAGGCGATCGTCATCGGCATGGAGCCCTTCGACTACCACACCATGGCTTTGGAGCTCTCTGAAACCGCCGACCGCGCCATGCCCGTCATGATCGAGTCCGTGGTCAGGGAGATCCTCTCGGCCGGCGGAACCTGCACACCCAACTGAAGGAGGTAACCATGTGTCTGGCCATTCCCGCAAAAATTGAATCCATCGAGAACGGCGTTGCCCAGTGCCGCGTCGGCGAAGGCGAGACCTTCGTGACCGCCTCCCTCATGCTTCTGGACCAGGAAGCGACCTTGGGAGACTACGTCATCATCCATGCCGGCTTCGCCATCCGCAAGCTGGACCTCAAGGAAGCCCAGGAAACCCTGACCATCCTTCGTGACCTGGCCAACGCCTACGACGAAGTGCAACGCAAGTACAACACGGAGGTCGGCGGTGTCGAAGCCTGATGCCGACAAGGCCCTCGGCTGCCTGACGGGGCTGGCCGTGTGCGAGGCCCTGGCCGAACTTTCCGGAACGACCCCGCCCGTCACGGTGCCCCTGGAGAGCGGACTGTGGGGTGACGGCACCTCCATGACCCTGGCCATTGCCGAGAGCCTGGCCGAATGCGGCGGCGTGGACGAGCGCGACCAGATGGTCCGCCTGACCAGCTGGTTCCGCTACGGCTACCAGAGCTCCGGGGAGACCTGCGACCGCATCGACGATACCGTCAAGGCCGCCATCATGCGCTTCGAGCGCACCTGGAACCCCATCGACGAAGACCTGACCCAGGGCGATGCGTGCCTGGCCCGCGTCGCGCCGACGGCAATATTTTTCGCGGGTGCGACCGAAGCGGCCCTGGACGCCTGCGCACGCGCCACCCGCATCACCCATTCTGGCCGCCAGAGCGTGGACGCCTGCAGACTGTTGGCGGCCATGCTGGACGAAGCCCTGACGGGAGCGGACAAGCAGCGCGTCCTGCGCCCGCAGCCTCCCGCGGACCTCTGCCCCGAAGCCGAGAGCCTGTGTGGGACCGCTCCGGCCCCTGGCGAACACCCGGCCTGCCGGGCGCTGGCCGCGGCCGTGAACGCCTTTGCCGGAAGCGAATCCTTCGCTTACGGCTGCGCCCTGTGCCTGCCGCACGGACCGCGCGCCATGGCCGCCTATGGGCAGTTGGCCGGCGCCTGGTACGGTTTCGAGGCCATACCCGCGGCCTGGCGGCAGAGTCTGGCCCGCGTCGAGCTGCTGCAGAAAGCGGCGGAGTCCTTGCAGAAAAGCTGAAGTCCGACAAAACTTGCCAAAAGCCCCCCCCGTCCGTAGCATGGGAACGCCTTTGCGGCGCTCCCATTTTTTTTGCGCCCAAGGCCCTGCGGATGTTGCCCCTTTGCCGAAAGAACACAGAACATAAGCGAGTTTGCAATATGAGCAGCCGAATATCCTACGCCTTTTTCTTCGTCTTCCTCCTGCTGGCCGGTGCCCTGGGAGCCCTCTACTACGTCAAGGGCGAGTGGAACCCGCCGACCCTGTCCGTGACGCCCGACCAGTCCACGGCGGGCGCATCGACCGTGTTTACCGTGACGGCTTCGGATGCCGACTCGGGCCTCAGGCTCCTGCACGTCACGGCCACGCAGAACGGCAACACCATCGACATCGTCAAGAGGGACCTCCCCGAGGGAACCCGCGACCTGACCGAGACCTTCTCCCTGCCCAAGAACATCTCCAACGGCGCCGTGACCCTCGCCGTCACGGTCAAGGATAACTCCTGGCATCGTCTTGGCCACGGCAACAGGGCCGACTTCAAACGCGACATGACCGTGGACTCCAAGCCCCCCGTCGTTTCCGTCCTCTCGGGGCAGCACAACGTGAACCAGGGCGGGACGGGCCTTCTGGTCTACAGCACCGACGAAGAACTGGGCAGAAGCGGCGTGCGCATGGGCGAGCACTTCTTCCCGGGCTTTCCCTTCCAGCCGGGCAAGTACCTGTGCTTCTTCGCCATCCCCTACGACGCCGACGTCAAGACCCTGACCCCGGCCCTGGTGGCCAGCGACCTGGCCGGCAACGAGGTGTCCATCGGGTTCTTCTTCAACCCCAAGACCAAGGCGTTCAAGCACGACAGCATCAACATCTCCGACAATTTCCTGCAGTCGAAGATGGGTCAGTTCACGCAGTATTTCCCTGACCAGACCCAGCCCATCGACATCTTCCTCAAGGTCAACAGCGAACTCAGGGCCAAGAATGTTGCCTATCTGCTGCAACTCGGCAAGGACACGGTGCCCCAGAAGCTCTGGGACGGCCCCTTCATCCGCCTGCCCAACAGCGCGCCCATGGCCGGGTTCGCCGACAACCGCACGTACATGCATGGCGGACAGGCCGTGGACAACCAGACCCACCTCGGGGTGGACCTGGCATCTCTGGCCACCTCGCCCGTGCCCGCCGGCAACACCGGCCGCGTCGTCCTGGCCGAGTTCATGGGCATCTACGGCAACGTGGTCGTCCTGGACCACGGCTTCGGCATCCAGTCCCTGTACTCGCACCTGAGCGAGATTCACGTGCACAAGGGCGAAACCGTCCAGCGCGGCCAGATCATCGGCAAGACCGGCGCCACTGGCATGGCCGGAGGCGACCATCTGCACTTCGGCATGCTCGTCTCGGGCCTCGAAGTGCAGCCCATCGAATGGTGGGACCCGCACTGGATCAAGGACAACATCACCTCCAAGCTGCAGTGACCAAAGGCCCTCCGGGGCCTTTTTTCGTGCCGTCGCAACACGGGTGACAAGCCGGGCCGGGCTTTGCTAGAAGGCTGCATCGCCCCGGCCCCGGCCGCAACCCCAGCACTCCACGAGGATCCCATGTCCGAATTCGCCAACGTCACCGTGATCAGGAAGGCCAACGTCTACTTCGACGGCAAGGTCACCAGCCGCACCATCGTCTTTCCCGACGGGTCCAGAAAGACCCTTGGCGTCATGCTCCCCGGCGATTACGAATTCGGCACGGCAGACAGGGAGATCATGGAGATCCTGGCCGGAGAGCTGGATGTGCTGCTGCCCGGCGCCAACGCCTGGCAGGCCTTCGCCGCCGGCACGTCCTTCGAGGTGCCCGCCAACTCGAAGTTCTCCCTCAAGGTCCGGACCCTGACGGACTACTGCTGCTCCTTCATCAAGTGACCCGCGGGCCGGACATCCGGCCCGGACACCACGCCATGAAAATCACCGTCCTGGTGGACAACGCCACCCTCATCGACCGTTATTTCCGGGCCGAGCCCGGCCTCTGCCTGTTCATCGAGGACGAAGGCCTGAAGATCCTCTTCGACTGCGGCTACTCCGGGCTCTTCCTGGACAACGCCCGCAAGATGGGGGTCACGCTCTCGGACCTCGACGCCGTCGTCCTGTCCCACGGGCATCTGGACCACACTTGGGGCCTCGAAGCCCTGACCCGCCACCTGTGCGAGGAGCGCCTGGAAGGCCGCCCCTGCTCCCGTCCGACCCTGGTGGCTCACCCGGCGGCCTTCCGCAGCATCCGCGAAGGCGGCAACCCGGAACTCGGCCCGCTGCTGGAGCCGGGCAAGCTCTCCCGGCACTTCGCCCTCAATCTCTCCGCGGCACCCCTGCCCATGGGCGAGCGTCTTCTCTTCCTCGGGGAAATCCCGCGCCGCCACGCCTTCGAGGTGTCCCCGGGCATCGGCACCAAGGAAGGGGACGACGGTCCCGACCTGCTCCCCGACGACTCGGCCCTGGTCTGGCGCGGGGACGACGGGCTGGTCGTGGTCACGGGGTGCTCCCACGCGGGCATCTGCAACATCGTCGACCACGCCGTGGCCCTGACCGGCGAGACCCGCATCCAGGACGTCATCGGCGGCCTGCACCTCCTGTCCCCCTCGGCGGAACGCCTGAACGGCACCGTAGCGCACCTGCGCGCCCTCACCCCGAAACACCTGAGCCCCTGCCACTGCACGGACCTGCACTCGAAGGTCGCCCTGACCGGAGCGGCCCCGCTGCGCGAGGTCGGCGTGGGCCTCACGGTCAGCTACGCCTAGACCGCCGGGCCAACGGCGCAAAAAAAGGGACGCTCCGTGAGGAAGCGTCCCTGCGGTCGGCGCGGCGGTCCGGCCTAGGCCCATTCGTGGGCGAAGTATTCCGGCCCGGCGATCTTGTAGCCTTTCTCCTCGACGACCTTGACGATGGCGGCCATGTCGTCTGCCAGGATGCGGAAGACCAGCAGACGCCTGTTGTCGCGGTAGAAGGTCGAGGTGGACAGGATATTCACGCCCAGGTCGAAGAAGAGCCGGCTCAGATCGGCCATGACGCCCTTGCGGTCCTCGACCTCGATGGCGATGCGGTTGCCGCCCAGTTCCAAGCCCATCTCCTCGACCAAGACGGCCAGCATGGAGCTGCGGCTGATGTAGCCCTTGAGGTGGCTGTCCTTGTCGATGACGGCCAGACCGGCCAGGTCGCGGTCGTGCATGATCTTGGCGGCCACCTCGATCTCCGTTTCCGGATGCACGGTGGGCATCTCCTTGCGCACCAGATCCTTCACCGTCAGCTTGGAAAAGAGGTAATTGAGCTCGTGCTTGCTGAAGGTGGTCGCGCCCGAAGGAAGGGCGGCCCGGATGTCCTCCTTGGCCACATAGCCCTTGAGCTTCCCGCCTTCGACGACAAGCAGAATCCAGAGTTTGTTCTCCTCCATCATCCGGTCCGCCTTGATGATCAGGGTGTCGGAGGTGATGGTGGGGACATGCTTCTGCATGGCAAGGCCTACATACATGGTTCTCTCCTTGGAAAATTGGGTGAATCCCTCATGCAAAGTGCAGTGACAGCCTCGAACCTTTTTGCTATATCCTTGTTTCCATTGCCGGAAATAACCACGATGTGAAACAAGGTCCCGCTCGAAACATCCATGAGACGTGCAGTTCTTCTTATTATCGGCCTGTGCTTCCTGACAAGCATAACCAGGCCCGCTTTTTCAGAAAAACCGCTACGTCTTTTTTTCGAGAAGAACATCAGCGTCGAAGCCAAGCCCGGTCAGGAGCACACCGTCCGGCAAGGCGAGTGGCTCTTCAAGATCCTGCAGGACAAGGGATATTCGGGCGCACAGATCCAGCAGCTCATGCCCGGCATACAGGCCCTGAACCCCCACATACCGAACCTGAGCCATCTCAAGCCCGGCCAGATCATCCGCCTCCCCGAGGGTGTCGCGCCCGCGCCGCCGGCCCCGGCTCGGCCTGCCTCGGACATTCCGTCAGACACATACGAAAAGCGGGCCTACGTGGTCCAGGCCGGGGACACCCTGGTGGACATCCTTCAAAACCAGGGCGTGTCCGCGAGCCTGATTTTCGGCAAGTACATGGACCTCTTTCTGGAACTCAACCCATCGATTCCCGACGCCAACACCCTGCGCGCCGGCCAGGAAATCATCCTGCCTGTAATCAAGGGCGGTGCGCGGCCCGCCGTGGCGCCTGCCGAAGCGACGCGGCCGCAGGAGCCCGAGCAGACCGGTCAGGCACCGCAACCCGCGCCGGTCCCAGCCAAGCCCGTGACGATCGTCGCCGTGCCGGTTTCGCCGGACACGAGGGTCGAAGCCGTCACGAACCAGACAGGAACGCCCAGGCAAGGTCCGCCCGGCGCGTCGTCCTCCGCGGCGGCCGGACCGGCCGTGTCCCAGGCTGCCCCCGCTCCCGAACCGGAACCTTCCCCACTCCCCGAATCCCGGCCGGAGAAGCACGCACAACCCGAAGCCGCCGACAACGACTCTGCGGCCAATGCAACCGGGTCCGCCGAAACCCGTACTCCGCAGACGGGCCTGCCGTTCATCAAGACCGTGCTCAAGGAGATGCGCTTCGGGTTCATGCCCGGCGACGAAAGCATGTTCCCCCTCCCCGGCTCTGGCTGGCTGCATGTCAAACTCTTCGAAACGCCGCTGGTGGAAGCCCCCTGGGGGGACAAGATCCTTTTCTGCCCCGTGCCCAAAAGCGCCGACTGGGTCGCAAACGCCAACAAGCTGGGCATGAAGGTCTGCACCGTCTCCCCCCGCTGGTCCCTGCCGGAGGTGTTGGAAAAGCTGGCCCAGACATTCCCCGGCAATTTCCGGCTGTGGTCCGCGGACCGCGACCTGGTCCTGACCAGGTCCGGAGTCGGTTTGACCCTGCAGTCCCCGCAGATGGCCATCGTCAACATGGGAGGCAGGAAGACCGTCAACATGGTCTGGGCCAGGCAGACGCCGGGCGAATCGCCCCTGCCCCAGGGGCTGCACGAGGTGCTGGACGAGGCCCAGGTCAACGTCATCGAACTGGACGCCTACAACGAACTCTCCCGGCTGCCCGCCAGGCCCCGGGAGTCCATCTACGTGCCCGCGGCCACGCACATGGACCTCATCCGGGCCATCAACCCGGCCAATCCCGAGGCCTATTTCGGCCAGGGCCTGCCCGCCGACCTGAGCGCCCTCCTGCAACTGCTGCGCAGCAAGGACGATTTGCACCAGGGCATGGCGAGCGCCTCCTGGGCCAGCGGCCCGGGCACCCGCATCGGCATCCAGGTACCGGCCTGGAACGTATCCGGAGGAGCCTCCCGCATCATCCTGCTGGACAGGCGCTTCGCCGACCCGTATCTCGTTTCCGTCCTTTCCCGCGAGGGCTACACGTGCTTCGTCCTGCCGGACTGAACCCCAAGGATTCACCCATGCCTCACGACTTCCGTGTCTACGGCCATCTGGTCGGGCTCGACCATGACCGCATGCAGGCCTGCACCGTACATCTGGCGACCTACGAATGCGAGGCCGCCGGCAACGTCCTCGACTTCCTGCACGAAGGCGGCTTCGTCGACGTGGACAGCGACCTCGAAGGCCTCCTGCCCCTGCTCGGGCCCGACGCCCGCGGCGTCGTCGACATCATCAACCACCAGGACTGGGAGATGTTCCGCGTGACCATCGCCGGCGGCGCCATGACGCGGACGCGCATCGCTCTGGACAACGCCCTGGACACGGCTTACGCATCGGAGCGCCGCTCGTAGCACACAAGGAGAAAACATGCACGAACTGTCCATCGCCGAGAGCCTCATCAAGATCATCCGCGAGGAAATGGCCAAGCACGGCCTGACGAAGCTCTTGAACGTCAAGATCGTCTACGGTCAGATCTCGGCCATCGTGCCCGAAGCCTTGGAGACGGCCTTCGAGGTCCTGACCGTGAACACCCCGTTCGAAGGCGCCAAGGTCGAGTGCGAGGTCAAGCCCATGACCGTCCGCTGCCGGCAGTGCGGCGAGGAGTTCAGCCCCTCCTACGAGGAGCGCCTGATCATGCCCTGCCCCAAATGCGCCACGGAGTTCGGGCACGAGATCATCTCGGGGCGGGAACTGTACATCGAGAACATCGAAGCCGAATAACCTGGAGGATTGCATGAAAGTCGACGTGGTACGCAACATCCTGGAGGCCAACGACGCCGTGGCCGCCGAACTGAACGCCGATCTCACGGCGCGGGGCATCCTGAGCCTCAACCTGATGAGTTCGCCGGGTTCCGGCAAGACCACCCTCCTGGAACGCACCCTGACGGACCTCAAGAACGAATTTTCCATGGCCGTCATCGAAGGCGACTGCCAGACCGAGAACGACGCCCGCCGCGTGGCCGCCACCGGCGCCCGCGCCGTGCAGATCAACACGGCCGGCGGCTGCCACCTCGACAGCTCCATGGTCCGCGACGCGGCCGCGTCCATGGGCATGGACGGCATCGACATCCTCGTGGTCGAGAACGTCGGCAACCTGGTCTGCCCGGCCGAGTTCAGCGTCGGCGAGGACTACAAGGTCACCATCCTGAGCGTGACCGAGGGCGATGACAAGCCCGAGAAGTACCCCTTCATCTTCGCCGAATCCAAGGTCATGATCCTGAACAAGGTTGACCTGCTGCCCTACGTCAACTTCAGCGTCGAACGCGCCAGCGCCTTCGCCCGCTCCGTGAACAAGGACATCGAGATCTTCACCCTCTCGGCCACCACCGGCCAGGGCATGGACGCCTGGTACGACTGGCTGCGCCGCGAGCGGGCCAAGAAGAAGAAATAGCCCCGCGCCCCGCGAAAAACGAAGCCCACCCTCCGCATCGGAAGGTGGGCTTTTTTGCGTCGACTGAAAAATTCAAAATCCGCAGATCGCCGTTTTGGGACGGCCTGCTACGCGTTTTTCAGCACCCCGTCGACCATCTCCTGAGCCTCGGTCTTGATGCGCTCCAGGTGCTCGCGGCCCAGGAAGCTCTCGACGTAGATCTTGTACATGTCCTCGGTGCCCGAGGGCCGCGCCGCGAACCAGCCGTTTTCCGTCACGACCTTGAGGCCGCCGATGGCCGCGCCGTTGCCCGGGGCGTGGGTGATCCTGGCCAGGATGGGCTCGCCCGCCAGCTCGGCCGAGGTCACCCGGTCGGGCGTGAGCGACGAGAGAACCTTCTTCTGGGCCATGTTCGCCGGGGCCTGCAGGCGCTCGTAGATGGGACTGCCGTGGCGGGCTTCCAGCTCCCGGTAGAGGTCGCCGGGGTCCCTGCCCGTCACGGCCGTGATCTCGGCCGCCAGCAGGTTCAGCAGAAGCCCGTCCTTGTCCGTGGTCCACACGCCGCCGTCGCGGCGCAGGAAGGACGCGCCCGCGCTCTCCTCGCCGCCGAAGCAGCAGGTCCCGGCCAGAAGGTCGTCCACGAACCACTTGAAGCCCACGGGCACCTCCCGGACTTGGCGCCCGTGGGAAGCCACGACGCGGTCGACCATGGAGCTGGTGACCAGGGTCTTGCCCACCTGCGCCGCCGCGGGCCAGCCCGGCCGGTGCGTCAGCAGGTAGTCGATGGCCACGGACAGGTAGTGGTTGGGGTTCATGAGGCCGTGCCCGGCCGTGACGATGCCGTGTCGGTCGGCGTCGGGGTCGTTGGCGAAGGCGATGGAGAAGGAGTCCTTCAGGGCGATGAGCTTGGCCATGGCCGCGGCCGAGGAGCAGTCCATGCGGATCTTGCCGTCCTTGTCCAGGCTCATGAACATGAAGGCCGGGTCCACGACGGTGCTGACCACGCGGATGTTCAGGCCGTAGCGCTCGGCGATGGGCTCCCAGTAGGCCTGCCCGGCCCCGCCCAGGGGGTCGACGCCGATGCTTATCCCTGAGTTCCTGATGGCCTCCATGTCGATGGCGTTGGCCAGATCCTCGACGTACGGCCCCACGAAATCGTGCTCCCGGCACAGCCCCTGCGTCACGGCCTTCCTGAACGGGACGCGGCGCACGCCGGAGGTGTCGGCCAGCAGCGCGTTTGCCCGCTTCTCGATCCAGCCCGTGACGTCGGTGCCGGCCGGGCCGCCGTGGGGCGGGTTGTACTTGATGCCGCCGTCCTCGGGCGGGTTGTGGGACGGGGTGATGACCAACCCGTCGGCCAGGCCCGAAGTCCGGCCGAGGTTGTAGGTCAGGATGGCGTGGGAGATGACGGGCGTGGGCGTGTAGCCCAGGCCTCGCTGGAAGCGGCAGTCCACGCCGGCCGCGGCCAGGACCTCCAGGGCCGTGCGCTGGGCCGGCTCGGACAGGGCGTGGGAATCCATGCCCACGAAGAGCGGCCCGTCGATGCCCCGCATGGCGCGGTACTCGCACACGGCCTGCGTGATGGCCAGGATGTGCGTCTCGTTGAAGGACGCCTTGAAGGCGCAGCCGCGGTGCCCGGACGTGCCGAAGGCAACCGCCTGGTCGGGCGCGGACGGGTCGGGTTCGAGGGTATAGTAGTCGGACACGAGCCTGGGCACGTTGATGCGCAGGCTTTCCGGCACGGGCGTGCCGGCGAGGGGATGTGCTGCCATGGATGCTCCTTGTTGGTGGATCGGGGTGCGCCGTCGGCCGTCCGCCATGGGCGGGGTGACGGGTCCCGAAGAAATTCGCTCAGGCCAGGGCCTGGGAGCGCTTGAGGGCCTCCCACATGAGCTTGTCGTTGGGGTCCTGCTCGTAGGCCTTCTTGAAGAACTGCTCGCCCGAGAGGCCGGCCTTCTCGAAGATGGTGCCGATGTTGTAGGCCACGTTCTTGCCCGAGTCGGGCAGGCCTGGGTCGACCTCCAGGGCCTTGCGGACCATGGCCAGAGCCTTGGGGATGTCCCGTCCCTCGTTGTAGGCCAGGGCCATGTTGTAGAGCAGGCCAGGGTTGTCGGGGATGACGGCCAGCACGCGCCGGTACTCGGCGATGGCCTCGCGCCATTTGCCCTGCTTGCGCAGCGAGATGCCCAGGATGTTGACCGTGGCGATGTCCGAGGCCGTCAGCTCGCCGCCGCGCAGGTCCAGGGCGCGCTTGGAGTAGCGGATGGCCATGTCGGGGTCGCGGTTGGCGCAGATGGTGGCGATGCGGCTCGACAGGTTGGAGAGCATGTCGGCGGCCTCCTTCTTGGCCAGCTTCATGACCTGCTCGAACATCTCCTCGGCCTGGGAGTTGTTGCCCCTCGAAATCTCCAGCTCGCCGATGTTCAGGATGCGCTGCGTGTCGAGGGGGCTGATCTCGTTCAGGCGGCGCAGGTACTGCAGCTGCTTCTCCGGGTCCCCGGACTGCTCGTAGAGCATGGCCAGGCGCTTCAAGGGCGCCAGATAGAGTTCGGAGCTCTTGGCCGCGTGCTGGTACATCTCCTCGGCCCGGGCCATCATGTCCATGCCGCGGTAGGCGTCGCCCTTGATCATGAAGGCCGCCGCACTCTCGGGCTTCTGCTTCAGGATGTCCTCGGCCACGAGCATGGCCTCGCCCCAGTTGCCGGAGTCCAGATGGCGCTTACCCTTGTCGATGAGCTTGCTCAGACGGCCCTGCGGGGCGATGGTGAAAGCCAGCTTCTCGGCGAAGGAGGCTACGGAGATGGGCTTTGTGATGATGTTGTGGGCGCCCTGTTCGATGAGCAGGGCCGTGGTGTACTGGTCCACTTCCTTGGTCAGGACGATGATGCGCACGGCCGGGCACAGCCGCTGGATGGTGTCCATGATCTGCGCCAGGGTCGATTCGGCGGAGTAGCGGTCCAGGCAGACGACGAACTTGGCCTGCATGTCCTGGCGCAAGAGGGCGAAAAGGTCGTCGAGGCGGGTGTACTGGATGAAGCTGGTCCTCGGCAGGCCGAGGCTGCGGAACAGCACGTTCTTGATCAGCTCCACGAACCCGGCGTCCTCGGTCAGGGACACGAACCTGCCGCCGGCCATGGCGTAGTCGAAGATGGCGTTTCCTATGGCATCCCGCGTATCCTTTTCCATTCGCACCGCCCCTGCATTGACCGCGTTTCAGAACCCGAACCAGGACAACACGGGGAAAATACACCATGCCGCACTGATGTTCAACGCGTTCCTGCCCCGCCGCCTGTGGCGGGTCGGCGCAGCCCCGCGGCGTCCAGCCCACTTTCTCCTTGATTTTGCCCCCCGCCTCGCCTAAGAAATTTCCTCCACAACGTGCCCCCATAGCTCAGGTGGATAGAGCACAGGATTCCTAATCCTGGTTTGCCCATGTTCGAGTCATGGTGGGGGCACCAGATCATCTAAAGATCCGGCTAGTTATACACTAGTCGGATCTTTTTTATTTTTGAACATCAGGGTCATCCAGGATTATATCTTTTAAAATTTGACAAACACAAATCATGGCAAACAGACCCATGAAAGACCGTTGATTTAATAGAGATTAAATATCTTTGCGCAAATTTCAGATGAATCGTCACAGATAACAAATATTGTATATTTATTATTTTGCAAAACAATATAAATATTACTTTAGTGTTAAAATCACTCACATTATCGATAAAAATGATTTTCGTTAAATGCAAATGAGATTTTAATGAAATTATATTTGACATATGAAAAATTATGAATATTGTCTTTGAGTTCGCGGATAAAAAAAAATTTATCCGATTCAGATGCAACTGTTTTCATCTGAATCTCGAATTTTCTTCTCTTTTTATTTCGGAGTTATTGCTTTGTCTAAGAACATCTATGTTGGTAATTTGTCCTGGTCTACTTCTGACGCTGATCTGAAGAACATGTTTGCCCCATATGGCACGGTGACATCCGCACATGTTATCGAAGATCGCGAAACCGGTCGCTCCCGTGGCTTTGGGTTTGTTGAAATGGACGCCGCAGGCGCCGCTAAAGCCATCAGCGAACTGAACGGTGCTGAGATCGAGGGACGCAACTTGAAGGTCAATGAGGCCCAGCCTCGTGAGAACCGTCCTTCCAGCCGCTCCCGTTATTAGTTGATTTCGCCTGATAGCACTGAAAGCCCGTTACTGACGGGCTTTTTTTTTGGACTCTACCGGTCGAAGCTGGCTTGGATGCAATTACCAGAATCCTGGATTGAAAGTATGTCTGTAGCAACCTTCTGACTGACACAACTCAAATTTTTAACATAGAACGAAAATATAAAGGAGATTGCTCGTGGCAAAACAAAATTACGCTTTTGAAAAGCGTCAGAGAGAAAACGCAAAAAAGAGAAAAAAAGAAGAGAAGCGGATGCAAAAAGAAGGGGCGTCAACAGAAAAAAGTGAACAGGTTGACAGCCAAGACACAAGAGATACAGAAATAACCCCTATTCAAAATTGATATATTTATAAATAAAATCAAAGTTATTGAGTTATTTCATATAGAAACTCATCAGTTTAAGAATAGGCGCAGCATTGCCCGGACGACTTTGGCATTTAGGAAAGACTGACGCCACTTGAAACGCCACCCTAACCGGGCAAACAACGGTTATGATCCGACATATCCGGCAGGTCAGGACAAGCCTTCGGCGGCAATACCGCTCTGACATCGGCAACACTGGACAGGCTCCTGCACCATGCCCATTTCGTTCAGATTCGCGGGGACAGTTACCGGGACAAGCGCAAGTCCGGAATCCTCGGCCAGCAGATTCCGGTCATGCAGACAGAGGAATAGGCCGGGTGGGTCAGTTTTCGAGTTCCGTTGACATCGGTGTCTGGCCGATCCCCTTCATCCTTAGCGCTTCCTGATCCTGGTTTGCCCATGTTCAAGTCATGGTGGGGGCACCAGCCGACTTAACGGCTCCGGTTACTTGCGATAGTCACCGGAGCCGTTTTTCTTTTACGCTCAGCCCTGCCCCACCTTCCCCACGGCAAACTCCTGTGCGTTCCTGATGGATTGAGCAGTATCGACATAAGAGTTTCCATTTTGGAAAGCTATATATTGACAACAATATGTCCAAAAATTAGACATCATTCATATGCACGTCATTTCCATCAAATTATTGAGTGATTATTGGGAAAGGACACCAGAAAACGCCTATGCCCGGGACCCTTTGTCCGCCTGGCACAGGATCGCCAAAGGGCAGCGATGGAAAACCCTGATGGATGTCAAAGCGACCTTTGGAAACGCCAGCATCCGGCCAGGGGGGCGTGACCTGCCGGGAAACTTCGGACCACTCAATTCTTGAGGGTTTCCCCACGGTTCATGTTTTTTCCATACTGCCGACAGAAATGTTCTGGCGTCATGTTGTTCAGGCTTGAATGCGGGCGAACGGAGTTGTAGTGCCGCCTCCATTCCTCGATCACAACCCGCGCCTCGGCCCGACACCGGAACCATTCCATCGACAGACATTCGTCGCGAAATTTGCCGTTAAAACTCTCGTTCAAACCGTTCTGCCATGGCTTCCCAGGCTCAATCAGCGCCAAATCCAGAGACTCCCGAGCCGCCCATTTGAGCAGCGCCTTCGACACGAACTCAGGTCCGTTG